>NZ_SOFM01000009.1:0-136578 GCF_004402705.1 Cryobacterium mannosilyticum
CTATCGCCTGCGCATGCCGGTAACTGATCACCCCGTCATGCAGGGCCGCCCGGGTTGCGGGGAGGTCCTGGACCAGGGCCTTACTCTCCGCGAGCAGGGACTCCGCGCTGCGCTCCGGGATCCGCAGCGTCACGGCCAGCTCACTGGAGAGCTCCCGGTGCGCGATCTCCTCCCGGCTCCACAACGCTTGCGGTCCCCGCGGGATCTCCGCCGCGTGCGCCTCGCTGAACCGGCGGGTCTGATCGATCAGCTCCGCCCGGAACGCGAAGCACTGCGCGATCACCCGGTCCGCGACCGCGACCGCGTCAAAGAGCAGTCCGAGCTGCTGCTGGGTGGTGCTCACCAGGGTGACCATACCCGCACACTACGACCAGCCACCGACATCCCCCGGCCCCCAACCGACCCTCGCCCCAGGGTGTGGATAACCTGATCAAACCTATATTGTGGTGGGGAACCGCAACGCGTTCAGCGCGCGATGAGTCCCGTGCGCAGCTCGTCGGCGAGTGCGCGAACAACCGCCGGCAGGCTCCCGTCGGCGGCGTCCGCCACCCGCAATTGGCGCTGGTAGCTGGCCCCGGCGTCGAGGATCAGGTTCAGCTGGAGCAGTTCCGCCAGGCAGCCGAGGCGCTCGGCCACGGGGGAGAGCACTTCGATCAGGCGCCGCACGTCGTCGACGACGTGGCATTCGGCCCCGGCGGCGTCGAGGATGATCTCCGCGTCGAGCCCGTACCGCGAGGCGCGCCACTTGTTCTCGCGCACGAACCAGGGCTGCAGTTGCGGCACGGTCTCGCCCGCGTCCAGCCGCGTCGACATCCACTCGACCAGGCACTGGATGAACGCGGCGATCGCCGCCAGTTCCTCGGCCGTCGACACCCCGTCGCAGGCGCGGATCTCGATCGTGCCCCAACGTGGCGACGGGCGGATGTCCCAGCGCACCTCGGTGACATCGTCGACGATCCCGGTGACGGTCATGTCCTCGACGTAGCGTTCCCACGCGGCCCAGTCGTCCAGGATCCACGGCAGGCCCGCCGTCGGGAGCTGCTGGAACATCTGGGCGCGATTCGAGGCGTAACCGGTGTTCACGCCCGCCCAGAACGGGCTCGACGCGGACAGCGCCTGCAGGTGCGGCAGATAGGTGAGCAGCCCGTTCAGGAGGGGGATCACCTTGGCGCGGTCCTCGATGCCCACGTGCACGTGGATGCCCCAGATCATCATGTTGCGCCCCCACCACTGGGTGCGGTCGATCAGGCGGTGGTACCTGGCCTTGTCCGTGACCTCCTGGTCGAACCACTGGCCGAACGGATGCGACCCGCTGCAGATTAGATCGACGCCCCGCGGATCGGTGATCGCCCGCACCTCGTCGACCTGGCCGACAACATCCGCGACCGCCCCGGCCACCGTGTGATGGACCCCCGAAACCAGCTCGACCGTGTTGAGCAGCAGTTCGCCGGTGATCTTCGGATGCGGCGAGCCGCCTGGCCCGCAGAGCCCCGCCAGCACCTCGTCGGCGATGCACACGAGGTCGCCGGTCTGGCGGTCGACCAGGGCGAGTTCCCACTCAATGCCGATGGTCGACCGCTCAGAGCGGGCGAATTCGATTCCCATGGGTGGCCTTTCGAGGATCGCCTCACCCGAGTGGGTGTTGTCCGCCACAATCCTGACACCGATCGGGCCGCACTGCGTGTCAGGGTGAGTTCTCCGACCCGACCCGACCCGACCCGTGACTCGTCGACTATCGAAGCGATCTTCGCCGCAGGTCCGCGGAAATGCGGGCACTCGTGCTCAGCGTGCGCAAGCTGCGGCCGCGGTCAACCACGGCATGCCGGAGCGTACGGCCGAGCACCCAAAAGCTTCCCCCACTCCTCCTCGGTCAGTGCTCGTCCGGCAACCTGGCACGCGCGCTCGGTCCACGCCGCCGGGTCGGCGACGATCACCTGCGTCATCCCGTAGGAGTGTTCGAGCCCGACGGTGCGCTCATCGAGCTCCACGGACGCAGTCTGCCGAGCGAACATGCAGGTGCGGAAACCCGCCGACCAGTCGCCGAGGTCCCACGTGATGATCGCGCCGTCCGCGTCGGCGGTCGCGATCCGACGGCCATCCGGACTGACCGCCAGAATCCCGTTTCCGGGGATCCGAGGCAGCTCATCGCCGGATGCCGTGTCGATCACGATGGTCGGGCCGAACCCGCTGGCGTAGAGTCGCGAGCCGTCCGGCGAGAACTTCACCGCACCGAACTCCGCGCCGGGCTGCACAGCCGGTGAAAGCGAGACTCAATTTCTTCTGCGGCGCCCGTGAGAGGTCGTCAACCCACAGGGCACGAGTATTGCCGTCCCGGCGTTCATCAATGGCCTCCTGCTGGTGGCCGGCGGATCCCTAGTTTCCGTAGTGGTACCGGCACCCCGCGATGCGAACCTCGTCGCCGTCAACCTTGTAGATGAGGCGGTGCTCATCCGTGATGCGACGCGACCAGTAGCCGTGGAAGCCGTGCTTCAGCGGCTCGGGCTTTCCAATGCCCTCGTTTCCGTTTCGTGCCACATCACGGAGAAGCTTATTGATCCGCTTGAGGACTTTGCGGTCCTGGGCCTGCCACCATTCGTAGTCCATCCAGGCATCCTCATCCCAGACGAATTTCACTCCGTCAGGTCATTCACGGTGCCGAGCCCGGACTCGAGCCGTTCGATTGATCTGAGAAGGCGCCGCGCATTGGCCGGATTGCGGAGCAGATAGGCGGTTTCCTTGAGCGACTCGTACTCATCGAGCGAGACGATCACGACGGGCTCGTGCCCGGCGCGGGTGACGATGACTTCCTCGCGGTCATTGACGACCGCCGACAGGGTTTCGGCGTAGTGTGCGCGTGATTCTGAGTAGGTCATGGTTCTCATCGGAAGCCTCCTTGTACGGATTATTGTACGCGAGGGGAGCGAGGAGGGCAAGAGTGACTCGCCGCCTGCACGGTGCGCCGCCTGACACTGCTCACACGGGCGACCGTCGATTATCCGAAACGGGGCATCGTCTGGCAGAATGATTAGTCGAGTTCTCTTGCGTTCGACCCTCTACTCAGACGCAGGAAAAAACCACCTTATTGAGCTTGTGCCGAGTGTGCCCCCACGCTCACGGCCGTCAGTTCGCCAAAAATCAAATACACAGGAGAATTGTGGCTGTCAAAATTCGTTTGAAGCGCATGGGTAAGATCCGTGCACCGTACTACCGCATCGTTGTCGCCGACTCGCGCACCAAGCGCGACGGCCGTGTCATCGAAGAGATCGGCATCTACCACCCCACGCAGGAGCCCTCCGTCATCGAGGTCAAGTCCGAGCGCGCGCAGTACTGGCTCGGCGTCGGCGCACAGCCGACCGAGCAGGTTGCCGCTCTCCTCAAGCTGACCGGCGACTGGGGCATCTTCAAGGGTGACAAGAACGCCGTCAGCACCGTGAGGGTCAAGGAAGCCAAGGTTGCTTTCGTCGCCGACGAGAAGAAGAAGCCCGTTCTCAAGCCGAAGGCCGACAAGCCCGTGGCGAAGGAAGAGGCCCCCAAGGAGGCCGTGGCTGACGCCGCTGCTCCCGAAGAGGACAAGGCGTAGTCTTGCTCGCTCCCGCGCTTGAGCACCTCGTCAAGGGGATCGTCGATCACCCGGATGACGTGCACGTTTCGACACAGAACTCCCCACGTGGCGAGGTCCTCGAGGTTCGCGTGAACCCTGAAGACCTCGGCCGCGTGATCGGTCGTTCCGGTCGTACCGCCAAGGCCTTGCGCACCCTCGTGGCCGCGCTGGCCGACGGCAGGCGCGTGCGGGTCGACGTCGTCGACACCGATTTCTGAAGAAACTGTTAGCGAGTAGTTGGTAATGAGTTTGGTGAACGACAGCACGCCGCCCCGAAGTCAACTCCGGGTGGGGCGTCTGACGAAGGCGCACGGTCTCAAAGGCGCCATCAAGCTCGAACTGTTCACGGATGACCCGGGACGTCGTTTCGTCCCGGGCGCCGTGTTCACCCTCCAGGTCCCCACGGGGTCACCTTGGCACGGCAAGACCCTCGAACTCGTCGAGCTGCGCTGGTACAACCAGCACGCCGTCGGGTTCTTCAAGGATGTGCCCGACCGCGAAGCGGCCGAGGCCCTCGCCAAGGCGATCCTCTGGATCGACCAGGACGACGAGGAACAGCCCGACGAGGAAGACGCCTGGTACGACCACCAGCTCGTCGGACTCGCCGTCGTACGCGACGGCGAGAAGATCGGCACCATCACCCGGCTCGAGCACCTCCCGGCCCAGGACCTGCTCATCGTGAAGACCCCGGCCGGTGAGGTGATGATCCCCTTCGTGAAGGCGATCGTGCCCTCGGTGGACATCACGACCGGCATCGTCACCATCACCCCTCCACCCGGGCTGCTCGAAGAGCTGCCGGAGGAACCCGATGACGACCTGCCGGAGGATCCGGACACCGAGCCGGAACCAGACTCCGAACCCGAGACGCAGGCGTCTCCGGTGGAGACCCCCGACAGCGAAGGCGCATAGACGCGACCCGAAACACCCGGGGAGTGGCGCGCCGCGCCCGTCCGACTTCCCAGCTCGTCATGACGCGGCACACCCTCCAAGGAGAACCGCAGCATGTCGTACGTCAAACCGGATCAACTCATCGATGACATCATCCACTCCGGTGTCCTTAAATCGAACCTGACCATTAAGCAGATGTTCGTGCGCGGCACCCTCGCCGGCGCCATTCTCGGCGCGGCGACCACCGTCGCGCTGACGGCCGCAGCCCAGACGGGGCTCCCGATCGTGGGCGCTGTGCTGTTCCCGGTCGGCTTCGCGATGATCCTCCTGCTCGGCCTGGAGCTCGTCACCGGCAGCTTCGCCCTTATCCCGCTCGCCATCATGGAGGGCCGCACAACCCTCCAGAAGGGGCTCACCAACTTCGCCGTCGTCATCTGCGCGCACCTCTTCGGCGCCGTGCTCTACGCGGCACTGTACGTCGCATCGATCACCTACCTCGGCACCGAGACGAGCGACCCGATGATCCAGGCGATCATCCACATGGCCGAGCACAAGGTGCTGCCCTACGAGGCGGTCGGTGCCGGCGGCATCCTGGTCGCCATCATCAAGGCGATGCTCTGCAACTGGATGGTCGCGATCGGCACGATCATGTTCTACACCTCGAAGTCCACGGCCGGGAAGATCCTCGCCATGTGGCTGCCGGTGACCACCTTCTTCAGCCTCGGACTCGAACACGCCATCGTGAACATGTTCGTCATCCCGGCCGGGATGATGCTCGGCGCGAACATCAGCTTCGGCGAATGGTGGGTCTGGAACCAGGGCCCGGTCCTGATCGGCAACCTCCTCGGCGCCGTGCTCTTCACCGCCCTGCCGATCTACTTCTCCCACCGCACCCGGGTGAACCGGGCCGCCGCACTCGAGGGTGCGAACGAGCCGGTGCTGATCCGCTCCTAGACTTCTCTGGTGCGCATCGACATCCTCACCATCTTTCCGGAGTTCTTCTCCGTCCTCGACGTCTCGCTCGTCGGCAAGGCACGCCAGTCGGGGCTGATCGACCTGCGCGTGCACAACCTGCGCGATCACACCCACGACCGGCACAACACCGTCGACGACACTCCCTATGGCGGCGGCGCCGGCATGGTGATGAAGCCGGAGCCGTGGGGTGAAGCGCTCGATGAGATCATCGGCGAGGTGGCCGGCGGCGCAGCCGGGGATCAGGCCGGGACGGATGCCGGACCTGTCCTGATCTTCCCGTCCCCGGCCGGCGAACTGTTCACCCAGAAAATGGCCAGGTCCCTCGCGGAGGAACCGAACCTGGTCTTCGGCTGCGGCCGTTACGAGGGCATCGACCAGCGCGTCTTCGACCACTACGCCGCCACCGGCCGGGTGCGCCTGATCAGCCTCGGCGACTACGTGCTCAACGGGGGAGAGGTCGCCGTGATGGCCATGATCGAGGCCATCGGGCGGCTGATCCCCGGCGTCGTCGGCAACCCGGAGAGCCTCGTCGAGGAATCGCACGAGGACGGTCTGCTGGAATACCCGAGCTACACCAAGCCGTCCAGCTGGCGCGGGCACGACGTGCCGCCCGTGCTGCTCAGCGGAAACCACGGGGCCATCGCCGCCTGGCGCCGCGAGCAGCAGCTCGCGCGCACCAGGCAGGTGCGGCCCGACCTTCTGCCCCCAGCGAACTCCGAGGAGTAAGTCAGAATCACGCGAGTAGTCTGATCTCGTGTTCGTACGCAGACTCTTCTACTACTGGCAGTTCATCGCCGTCGTCGTGCTGCCCGCCTGGCTGCTGGTCGGCGCGTCGGTCTTCGGTGTGAGCGGCTGGATGGTGCTCGGCAGCTTCTTCGGCGGCGTCCTCCTCGGCATCGGCCTGCTCATGGTCGCCCTGCTGATCTACGCCCGCAAGGACGTGCGCGCCGCCCGGGCGGTGTCCTGGGCGGATGTCGGCGTGCTCACCCTCTGGCACGCCCTGATCGTCGCCCTCGGCTTCACAGCCTCGTCCTCCGGGCTTCCCGTGCTCGTGGTGGTCGTCGGTCTGGCCGCGTTCTGGTTCGTCATCTGGGAGTTCTACAGCGCTGCCCGGGCGAGGATGCGCGAGATGCTCGTCGTGATCGAGGAGACCGCGCGGTTCGGCACGGTGCCGGCCGGCGGCGTCCAGGGTTCACCCCAGGGTTCCGCCCCGGGTGCACCCAAGCCGCCCCGCTTCGACAGCACCGCCGATCCCGCCGTGATCGTGATCCACGAGAAGTCCGCCGAGCAGTAACGGGGGGTCTCTTTTGCGGCACCGACCGCTTTCATGACATAATCAGCGTTTGTGCCGTAGCAAGCCTCTGCCACAGGGGAGCTGCAACGTATCGGCATGAACATACTCAGTCGGTTGCCGACGCGGGTCGCTGACAGCGGGTCGCGCGGCACAAATCGTAGTCGTCCTGTGGCGGATACAGAGAGCGAAACACTATGCATATTCTCGACCAGGTGGATGCACCATCACTCCGGAAGGACATCCCGGCCTTCCGCGCCGGCGATACCGTCAAGGTCCACGTCAACATCGTTGAGGGCGCCCGCTCTCGTGTCCAGGTCTTCCAGGGAGTCGTCATCGGCCGCTCCGGCGAAGGCGTGCGCGAGACGTTCTGCGTTCGCAAGGTCAGCTTCCAGGTCGGCGTCGAGCGTACCTTCCCGGTGCACTCCCCGGTGATCGACCACATCGAGGTCATCACCCGCGGTGACGTGCGTCGCGCGAAGCTGTACTACCTGCGCAACCTGCGAGGCAAGAAGGCCAAGATCAAAGAGAAGCGCGACTAACAGTCGACTCCCAGCATCCGCTGGATTTCTCCCTGAGCTCCTCACCCTTACACTGGGTCAGGAGCTCAGGCGGTTTAATGACAGACAATTCTCTGCCCACGCGATCAGATCGCCTGGAATCAGAAACGAAGCGCAAGAAGCGCGGCGTTGCACTCTTCCTTCGCGACCTCCTGGTCATTTTCGTGGTGGCCCTGCTCATCTCGTTCCTGATCAAGACGTTCCTGATCCGCTCGTTCTACATCCCCTCCGGGTCGATGGAGACGACGCTGCTGGTCAACGACCGGATCATCGTGAACCAACTCGAACCCGGGCTCATTCCGATCACCCGGGGCGACGTCGTCGTCTTCCGCGATCCGGGCGGCTGGCTCCTGCCGCAGGCTCCGGTGCAGCAGAACCCGATCGTGGCCGGCGTCGACTGGGTGCTCTCCGTGGTCGGCCTCTCCGCCCCGGACAGCAACGACCACCTGATCAAACGGGTCATCGGGCTGCCGGGAGACCACGTCGTCTGCTGCAACGCGCTCGGCCAGATGAGCGTCAACGACATCCCGCTCTCCGAACCGTACGTGAACCTCCCGACCGGCCAAACGCAGGTCTCCAAGGATGCCTTCGACGTGGACGTGCCCGCGAAATCACTGTGGGTGATGGGCGACAACCGCTACAACTCGAAGGACTCCCGGTACAACGGCGACACGCCGGGCAAGGGCTTCGTGCCGATCGAGAACGTCGTCGGCCGTGCCCTGGTGATCAGCTGGCCGCTGGCCCGCTGGAGCTGGCTGGACGACTACCCGGAGGTCTTCCGCGGGGTCTCCGCGGAGACCGACTAGGTGGGCGTCGTCGACCCGACCCTCGACGTCGAGCAGGCGATGATCGCCGCCGGCGCGACCTGCGTGATCGGCTGCGACGAGGTCGGGCGCGGTGCGCTGGCCGGACCCGTCGGCGTCGGCGTGGCCGTTGTCGGCCCCGCCGCTGCGGCCATCCCCGACGGACTGCGTGATTCCAAGATGCTCAGCGAGCCCCGCCGAGAGGCCCTGGCGCCCCTCGCGGCCGCCTGGGCGCTGCACTCGGCCGTCGGGCTCGCCTCGGCCGCCGAGGTCGACGAGCTGGGCATCATCGCCTGCCTCGGGCTCGCCGGCAAACGTGCTCTGGCCCAGTTGCACGCCGCCGGGGTCGACATCGCCGGGAGCGTGGTGCTGCTCGACGGCAACGACGACTGGCTGAACAAGGCCCTGCACACTCCGCTGAACGTGGTCACCCGGGTGCGGGCCGACCAGGACTGCGGTTCGGTGGCCGCGGCATCCGTGATCGCCAAGGTGCACCGCGACCGGCTCATGATCGAAGCGGATGCCCGGCACCCCGGCTACGGCTGGGCGGGGAACAAAGGCTACGGGAGTGCGGCCCATCTGGACGCGATCGCCCTGCTCGGCCCCACCGGGCTGCACCGCAAATCGTGGCTCAAGATCACAGCGTAGGATTGAAACACCATGGAAGAAGAAGAATTCGAGGACTACGACCGCGAGGTCGAGTTGGCCCTGTACCGCGAGTACCGAGACGTTGTCGGGCAATTCCAGTACGTCGTAGAGACCGAGCGACGCTTCTACCTCGCCAACGAAGTGGAGTTGGTGCGCCGGGACACTGAGCACGACTTCTACTTCGAACTGACCATGAAGGACGTCTGGGTCTGGGACGTCTACCGCTCCGACCGGTTCGTGAAGTCGGTTCGCGTGCTGACGTTCAAGGACGTCAACGTGGAGGAACTCGCCTCCAAGGAGTTCGAGCTGCCCAAGGAACTCGCGCTCGACGAGTAGCTCGACCCGCGGCCGCCCCGGCGGCCGCGCCCCCCGATTCCGGGCCGACCACCGCCGGTCTGCCCGGCCCAGGCTGCCAGCCTGCACAACCCGGCGCAACGATGCGGCCGGGAGAGAAAGGTATGTCCTTGCTTCAGGATGCTGATCGCTGCCGAGACACGTGGATCAACCGGGAAGCACTGGCGGAGGCGATGATCCCGCTGATCGGCCGGCTGTACCGGGACAACAACGTCGTCACCAGCGTGCACGGGCGCAGCCTGATCAACCAGTCGGTGGTGGGGCTGCTCAAGGCGCACCGCTTCGCCCGGCAGATCGACGACGTCGAACTTCCCCTCGAGGAGACCCTGCCGATGCTGCAGGCGCTCGCCCGGCTGCGGCTCGGCGCCGCGTCGATCGACCTGGCCCGGCTGAACCTGGCCTACCGCGGTGACGAAGCCGGCCGGAGCCTCGACGACTTCCTGAGCGAGGAACTGGCCGACGTCATCGGTCTGCAGGGCGCCGACCCGCGCACGAGCACCGATGTCGTGCTCTACGGGTTCGGCCGGATCGGACGTCTCCTCGCCCGCATCCTGATCGAGCACGCCGGCGGCGGCCAGGGCCTGCGACTGCGCGCCATCGTCGTGCGCCGCGGGTCCGCCAACGACATCGTCAAGCGGGCCAGCCTGTTGCGACGGGACTCCGTGCACGGGCCGTTCGAGGGCACCATCACCGTCGACGAGGAGAACGACACGATCCTGGCCAACGGCACGCTGATCCAGGTCATCTACTCCTCCGACCCGGCCGGCGTCGACTACACCCGGTACGGCATCCACGACGCGGTCGTGGTCGACAACACCGGCCGCTGGCGCGACGCCGAGGGGCTCTCCCAGCACCTCGCCTGCCCCGGGGTCGCCCGGGTGCTGCTCACCGCGCCCGGCAAGGGCGACCTGAAGAACATCGTGCACGGCATCAACCACAGCGAGATCACCGCC
Source organism: Cryobacterium mannosilyticum (assembly GCF_004402705.1). Lineage (NCBI taxonomy): Bacteria > Bacillati > Actinomycetota > Actinomycetes > Micrococcales > Microbacteriaceae > Cryobacterium > Cryobacterium mannosilyticum. The sequence continues at coordinate 10,074 of NZ_SOFM01000009.1, forward strand.
GACGACACCATCGTGACGGCGGCCTCGTGCACCACCAACGCGATCACCCCCGTGCTCAAGGCCGTCAACGACCGTTTCGGCATCGTCGACGGGCACGTCGAGACGGTCCATTCGTTCACGAACGACCAGAACCTGATCGACAACTTCCACTCCGGTGACCGCCGGGGCCGCTCGGCCGCCCTCAACATGGTGCTCACCGAGACGGGCGCGGCGAAGGCGGTGGCGAAGGCCCTGCCGGAGCTGGCCGGGAAACTGACCGGCAACGCCATCCGCGTTCCGACGCCTGATGTGTCGATGGCGATCCTCAACCTGAATCTCGAACGGGAGACCGGCAAGGACGAGCTCAACGCCTACCTCCGGTCGATGAGCCTGAACTCCGAGCTGCACAAGCAGATTGACTACATCGACTCGCCCGAGGTCGTGTCGAGCGATTTCCTCGGCTCACGCCGGGCCGGGATCGTCGACGGGCTGGCCACCATCACCACCGGCCGCAAGGCCGTGCTCTACGTCTGGTATGACAACGAATACGGCTACAGCTGCCAGGTCATCCGGGTGCTCGAGGAGATGGCCGGGGCGCATCCGCCGGTCTTCCCGAAGGCGGAGGCAGACCTGCCGGACGCGGTGCTGCAGGCCTGAGCGCGAGCGGGGCGGGTGTGAGCGTTTACTGGCGGGGTTCGCAGATGACCACAGGGATGTCCCGGCTCGTCTTCTGCTGGTAGCCGTCGTAGCCCTTGTAGGCGGCAACGATCTGGGGCCACAGCTCGGCCTTCTCCTCCGGGCTCGCCGTGCGGGCGTGCATCGGCATGGTGGTTCCGTACACGGTGAGCTCGACGTCGGGATTCGCGACCAGGTTGAGGTACCACTGCGGGTTGCGGTCGTCGCCGCCCTTCGACGCGATCAGCACGTAACGATGCCGGTCGTGCACGGGCGCGGTCAGCATCGTCGCCCGCCGTTTGCCGCTCGACCGGCCGATCGTGTGCAGCTCGACCGCGGGCATCGAGCCGAAGTTGGCGAGGACGCGCCCGCCGGAGAGCGTGAACACGGCCCGGTGCAGCACGTTCATCGTCTTCATCTGCAGGTCGACCAGTTCGTTGCGCAATCCCATGGATCCAGACTACGAGAGGAGCCTGCCGTCGAGCGCTAGCGTGGAGGCATGAATCCCGCCGCTGCTTCCCCTGCCCCCGCTGCCGCGGCCGTCGTCGCCCAGGCGCTGCGGATCGCGCCGCTCATCGACGGCCACAACGACTGGGCCTGGGTCTGCCGCGAGGAACACGACTATTCGGTGGAGGGCCTCGAGCAGGGGCTCGCGACCGACACGGACATCGCCCGGCTCCGGGCCGGCCAGGTCGGCGGCCAGTTCTGGTCGGTCTACGTCAGCGACGACCACGCCGGCGCCGACGCCGTGCAGGGCACACTCGAACAGATCGACTGGGTCTACCGGCTCGCCGCCCGGTATCCGGGGGAGTTCGTCATCGCGCGGAGCGCCGCCGACGTCGAGGCAGCCAGGGCCGACGGGCGGGTGGCATCCCTCCTCGGCGCGGAGGGGGCGCACAGCCTCAATGACTCGCCGGCCGTGCTGCGGATGTTCGCCCGGCTGGGCGTGCGCTATCTCACCCTGACCCACGTGCACAACACCAGCTGGGCCGATTCGGGCACCGACGATCCCGCCCACGGGGGCCTCACCGCCCGCGGGGCCGAGTACATCCGGGAGCTGAACCGGCTGGGGATGCTGGTCGACCTGTCGCACGTGTCGCCCGCCACGGCGCACGCGGCCCTCGACCTGACCGATTCGCCGGTGATTTTCAGCCACAGTTGCGTCTCCGCGGTCGCCGACCATCCCCGGAACGTGCCCGACGACCTGCTCGGCCGGCTCGCCGCGAACAACGGCGTGATCATGCTCACCTTCGTGCCGCAATTCCTCACCCCCGAGTACTCGGCCTGGTTCGACGGGGCGAGGGACACCCCGGCGCCCGCCGTGACGATCGCGCAGGTCGCGGATCACATCGAGCATGCCCGCCAGGTGGCCGGCATCCGTCACATCGGCCTGGGCGGTGACTTCGACGGCACGGACGAGTTCCCCTCCGGCCTCGAGGGCGTCGACGGCTACCCGGCGCTGCTGGCCGAGCTCGCGGGGCGGGACTGGTCGGCGGAGGATCTCGCCGCCCTGGCCGGCGGCAACATCCTGCGCGTGCTGCGCGCCACGGATGCGGCCTTCGCCGCGGCCGGCGGCGGGATACCCCTGCTCGTGCGCTGAGCCGTGGCCCCGGGGGTAGCCTCGAGCGAGGGCGCGACCAATCCGGACGGGCCGCCGCTGCCGAATGAGAGTCATGACCCTGCGCCGACGTATCGCCCTCCTGACCGTGATCGGCGTGCTGTGCGCGGGGACCATCGCCGTTGTCGCCGGGGTGCTCGGCGGGGCGACCGGAACGGGCAGCGCGGGCGTCGCCGACTCGACGGCGGGATCGGCGGCCACGGGATCGCCGGCCGACGGCTCGGCCGTCGTCGCGTTCTACGGCGACTCCTACACGCGCGGCACCGGCGCATCAAGCCGGGCCGCCCGCTGGTCGACCATCGTGTGCGCCGAGCGCGGCTGGACCGAGGTCAACCCGAGCACCAACGGGCTCGGCTTCGTGAACAACCGGGCGAACCTGCCGGGGCCCGACCTCGTCGACCAGGTGATCAAGGCCCAACCCGACATCGTGATCAGCACCATGGGCTTGAACGACAACTTCGTGATGCCCGGCCGCGCCGACGACGTTCGGGCCGCGATCGACACGGACTTCACCGAGCTCAAGAAGGCACTGCCCCACACCCGCTTCATCATCGTCGAACCGTTCTGGTACACCGACGAGCGGCCCGAATCCGTGGAACGCATCATCGGCTGGGTGCGGGACGCGGCCGTGGCCATCGATGCCGACTACATCCCGGGGGCCTCGCACTGGATGGACGGGCATCCGGAGTGGAAGGCCGCAGACAACCTCCACCCCAATGACGTCGGCTACCGCGAGATCGCGGTGCGGATGGACGCCGAGCTGGCGAAACTGGGCCTCTGACCGGTTCCGGCGAATTCCCCGCCTCACCCTCGAGCCGCCGCGGAACCCGGCCGGCTGCCGGCTCACCCTCCACAGGGCGGGGACGGCCCCGGGCCACACCGATCCGGGGCCGTGCCGGGGACACGGCCGGCCTCCGGGCACGCTGGACCCGGAGGCACTCGTGGCAGACAAAGACGACCTGGGCAGGCGCGGCGAAGAGTGCGCGGCCGGGTTCCTGGCCGCGGCCGGCTACCGGGTCATCGCCCGCAACTGGCGGTGCGACCAGGGCGAGATCGACCTCATCGTCGAGCAGGGCGGCGAAGTCGCCTTCGTCGAGGTGAAGACGCGGTCGGGTACGGGCTTCGGGCATCCGTTCGAGGCGATCACGGTGCACAAACTCGCCCGCCTGCGCCGGCTCGCCGCGGCCTGGTGCGACCAGTCGGAGCCCCGGCCCGCGCGCATCCGGATCGACGCGGTCGCGGTCATCCTCCGGCCGGGGGCCGACCCGGTGATCGAGCACCTGGTGGGGGTGTTCTGATGGCGCTCGCGCGAACGCACGCCGTGGCGCTGCTCGGCCTCACCGGGGCGCTGGTCGAGGTGGAGGCCGACATCTCGGGCCAGCTGCCCGGCATCGTGCTGATCGGCCTGCCGGATGCCGCCCTGTCGGAGGCGACCGAACGGGTGCGGGCCGCCGCGAAGAACTCGGGGTGCCCGCTCACCCGCAACAAGCTGACCATCAACCTGTCACCGGCGGCCCTGCCCAAGCACGGATCCGGCTTCGACCTGGCGATCGCGCTGGCCTGCCTCGCCGCCGACGAGGCCGTCTCCGCGCAGTCGGTGGGTGCGGTGGTGCACATCGGCGAACTGGCCCTGGACGGGCGCCTGCGCCCGACGTCCGGAATGCTCCCTGCGGTGATCGCCGCATCCAGGCTCGGCCACAGCACCGTCATGGTCCCGGCCGGCAATGCCGCGGAGGCTGCCCTCGTGCCGGGGATGCGGGTCATCGGCGTCGCCTCCCTCCGGGACGCCGCCATCTGGCATGGTTCCCGGCTCGAACCTGTCCAGGTCGACGTGATCGCGGCGCCCGGCGAGGGCAGCGTCGAGCCTGTCGAACCGGAGCTGGCCGACGTGATCGGCAATGAGGACGCGGTCCTGGCGCTGCAGATCGCGGCGGCCGGCGGCCACCATCTGTTCATGGTCGGTCCGCCGGGGGCGGGCAAGACCATGCTGGCGGCCCGGCTGCCCGGCCTCCTGCCCGACCTCGACCCGGAGGCGTCCCTCGAGGTCAGCTCGATGCGTTCTCTCAGCGGCCGCGGGGTCGGCCCCGCCCTGGCGACCCGGCCACCGCTCGAGGCGCCGCACCACACCGCCACCGCGGCGGCGATGGTGGGTGGGGGCAGTGGCCGGATCCGCCCCGGCGCGGCGGCCCGCGCCTCCCATGGCGTCCTGTTCCTCGACGAGGCGCAACACATCAAAATTTGACATATACATCGAGTGGTGTAATATTGCTTGTAACGGCAATATCAGTGATGTTCCGCAGTTTGTTGAGTGGCAGTGATTGAGCGTTCTAGCTCTCCTCCGCAAGTCAGGCAGCATCTAGCGTCGACCAGCGGTCACGTGCCATCCTATTTTTTCACTGACCGTAAGGAGCTGCCATGGACATTCAGTTCCGTGACATTCGAGGAGCCGATCGAGGCTTCAACGTCGGGAGCGACATCCTCTCGACAACGGCTGACGGCGTTTCGCTTCAGTCGATCTGGGACGAATTCCAGGCTGCCATGTCCGCGTGGAACGCGGGCCGCAGTGCATTCACCGCACTGTTCACTTTCAACACGACCGACTCCTCCGACCTTGTGCCGCTCGACGGTGGCCGCATAGACCTTGAGCTGGCATCGGAGTTCGGCGTGCCGGTCTCGAGTCGTGTTGCCCCTAACTACGGTCGCGTCGGTTACTACCTGGAGTGGTACGACACAGCGGGCCGGTTCACCTACAAGTTCCTTCGCGATGCCAGTGCCTCGCAGGTAACAGCCGTTCAGGTCGCCGCACAGGAGGCTGACAACCGCCTCATCTTTAAGTCGATCATGTCGGCAATCACGACGCCGACTGGTGGCTCGTTCGGTTCTCGTGCAGAGAATGAGTCAGGCCAAACGATTTACTCGCTCTATGCCGGTGCCGCTGACGACAAGCCGCCGATGGCACCTGATGGAACAACCTTCTCTGCCAATCACACGCACTTCCTTGTGTCAGGTGCAGCCTCCGTCGATTCAGGGGACCTAGATGAGCTGAGAGCGAAGTTGACCGAGCACGGTCGGGGTCTGAAATCTGCGGGCGAGCGAATCGTGATCCTTGTCAACAAGCAGGAGGGCGCAGTCATTCGCACCTTCCGTGCTGCGACTGGTTCCAGCTTCGACTTCATCGCGACGGCCGACGAGCCTGCGTACCTCACCGCCCTCACGCTGGTTGGTTCGCGCCCGCCGTCGACTTTCAACGGTCTAGACGTCCTCGGCTCCTACGGAGACTCGCTGATCGTCCAGGACTCGCTTGCGAAAGCGGGCTACATGATCGCCGTCGCAGTTGGTGGGGCCAACGTACTTGGCTTCCGTGAGCACCCGGTTGCTGTCAACCGTGGTTTTCGCCTCGTGCAGGACAAGAACATGCGCTACCCACTGATCGACTCCGTATACATGCGCGGCTTCGGTCTCGGCGTCCGCAACCGCGAAGCTGCGGCCGTCACCCAAATCAAGGCCAGCGGAACCTACACGGCACCGATCTGGTAACAAGCCGGGCGCTGAAGGGTTTTTTCACCCCTTTCACCTTTCAGCGCCCAACAGCGGGGGCGTCGTCGCCTGGCCCTGGCGGCGACGCCTCTTCAACCTTCACCGAGGGCCGATTGGAAGGGCCACACCATGCATGACAGCACCGACACTTTGGCAAACGCGATGACAGACCAACTTGAGGCCGAGATCGCCGAAGCGCGGCGACTCGCTCCGCACAACCGCTTTATGCGAGCGCATCCGGTCATCGGGCCGATGATCATTGACGCGGTGACGCACCTCGACGGTGGGCGAGTGGCCAATGGCGACAACCCTGTGCCGATCATCCGGGCACGGGATGCCCTCAGCGCACATACGAGTGAACTGACCCGCACAGGCACCGTCCCCATCGCATCCAGAGCGTGCGTCCGATACTGCGATGTCTGCAACAACGCTCAGGCGATTCTGGTGCCGTTCTGGGTTGCCTTCGGACAGTACATTGTGCAAATCGAGCTGTGCGGCGAATGCGCGGACTCCCACATCTGCGATTACGGTGCGTCCCCACAGGCCGCGTCGGAGTGAAATCATGGCGGCGAAGCGACAATGCAAAGGCACAGTCGGCGGGGCAAAGAATCCCAACAAGGGAAAGCCATGCCGCAAGTGGGCGATTTCGGGCAGCGACTTCTGTGCCGTGCACGGAGGGTCAATCAAGATTGCTACTGCGACGGCGGCTGATCTTCAGAACCGCTGCAAGGCTCACTCGTCTCGTACCGGCGAGCAGTGCAAGAAGTCGGCCATTCGCGGCGGCACAGTTTGCAAGACGCATGGCGGCTCGTCTGGGCATGTCGCAAACAAGGCGCGCCAGCGGCTGTTAGAACTTGCAGAGCCTGCTGTCGTGCAGCTGAATAGCATTCTGACTGCGCAGGGCACTTCGGACAGCGACCGACTGCGTGCCATCCAGATGGTGCTCGACCGCACAGGCTCAGGCCCAGGGGTGAACGTGGAAGTCGAAGTGAAGCCGTGGGAGGTCACCATGCAGCACGTCTTCTCCCAAGGCGTACAGATCAACCGTGCCGTGCCCGAGGCGCTTCTCGCGCAGATGGGTGAACTTCCTGCCTACGCCACGACAGATGCTGCCTTCCTGAACGTCGAGGATGCTGAGGTTATCGAAGACGAAAATAACATTCCTCGCATCATTCCGGGGAAGCTTCTTGGCGAGAGGGCACACGTTCGAGGCTCAGCAGAACCTCCCCGACGCAGGCAGAAAGATACACCGTGAACGAACCGCGCTCACCCGCTGGCCGACAGACAGGCGAATTCTCGCCAGAGCCGACCCCAAAGCCAGTGCCAAATCCCAAAGACCTTGTGCCGCCAAACGAATCCAGACGTGGCATGTCAGGCCACTGGCCGGATGTCAAAGAATGAGCGATGACGCCTCTAACCTCAGTACATGGCGGCATCGAACGATTGAGTCGCGGCACGTCGCCACTGCACCTGGCTGTCCGAACAGTCCACACGGAATGGCACGCTGCGAATGCCGAACGTTTCCGTTGCATCGAGACTGCATTCGTTTCCTCGAAGAACAACAGGGCGAAGACTCGTAGTGCGCTCGGAGCGATCCCAGGATGCCCGCTGAGGCTCTAGCTTCGCGAGGTCGATAAACACCATTCACTGCGCTTGTCAGCGCCTCAGATGTCAATTCCGTGAGTGGGTCGCATAAAGATCGTGCGGGTATTATTATCGAAATATATCGAGGCCCGTTGGCACCACATCCCGCTCGATCAGCGTTGCAAGGACCGCGTCCGGAGGGAAAGCGCACCGGAAGTCCGAAGCGAATGTGGACCCTGGCCGACTGATCCGCTGAAGCGCTCGCACTGTCGCAGACAAATCCGGCATTCACCTAGCCGGAAGTCCTCTGCGAGTGCGGATCGGTCACCATCGTGGCGCTCCCTCATCGGCGACAGCAGTTCGCCAAGTTCATTAACTTCCATGACCTCACTTACGCCGATGTAGCCAATGCTCTCGGTATGACCCGCAACGAGGTCTCGAATCTTGCCAAAGGCGCTCGTTACCCCAACCCTCGCGAGATCGACGGCATTGTCAAACTGTTTGGCGGCCTCCCAATCGAGGCCATGTTCGAGGCGGAGATGCTCAAGTACCGCGATGCCGAGTCGTGGCCTCCGAAGGGTGCCGGTTTTCGTCCTCCGAGGGCGTGGTGAGCGTGGGCGGCGTCACCGAGGACTGGGATATCGAGCCTGTGCCGGACGACATCGTGGACTGGTTCGCCGCCTTCTTGCGCGGAGCGGAGGCCGACGATGCCCGTTGACGCCGTTGACGCCGTTGTCACTCTTGACAACCTCGAGGCGTGGGTGGCAGCCGGGTGGTCGATCTTCCCATGTCACAGCATCCGAGACGGTGCGTGTTCCTGCGGTAAAAGTGACTGTGGCAGTCCTGGAAAGCACCCGCGGACATTCAACGGCGTGAAGGGCGCCAGCAAAGATATCGAGGTAGTCCTCGGATGGACGCGAAAGTTCCCTGCCTGCAACTGGGGCATGGCAACGGGCGAACCGTCCGGCGTCGTTGTGTTCGACATCGATGTGAAGAAAACCAATGGCTTCGAGTCCTTCGACGCGCTGCTTGTTGAGGCAGGCATCACAGCGCCGGAAAGCTTCACTGTTGCCACTGGTGGTGGAGGAAGGCACATATTCTTCAAGGCTCCAGATCGCCATATAAGAAACCGGGTGAACTTCCGCCCCGGGATCGATGTGCGCGGCGACGGAGGGTATGTCCTCTTGCCGGGATCAAACCACATCAGCGGAAGGACATACGTTCTCGAACAATCGACTGTTCTAGCCAATCTTCCGGACAAGCTTCTGTCGCTACTCGACTCGGGGACGAGCACATCAAATGCCAGCACTATTGCTGATTTGACGGTGGATCAGTTCATCGAAGGCGTCGAGGAAGGTGAGCGTGATGACAAACTGTTCAAGATGGCATGCAAGTTGCGTCGTCAAATGGGCGATCAGCGTGCCGCAATCACCTTGCTGGTGTTGACCGCTGCGGCCAACTCGAATCCGCCGTTTCTGGAGAAGGATGCCCTCAGGAAAATTGACCAGGCGTTCGCTCAGGATCACAGCGACTTGATCGACCTGGACAACATGCCGTTCGCGGCAATCAACGGTGAGTTGCCCGACTTCCTTGAAGATGCTGACCCGGCGTTTATCCGAGACGTGGCGAAAGGTGTTCGTGCTGCCGAGGTTCGCGATTCCGTGGCCCGAGTCCGCCGGGAAAAGCGCATAGCGAAGTATGGTGACGCCGCCGCCGTGGACGGCTTTGAGTTCATGTTCGGTGAGATTGCTGAGGATGTTCCAGTGTGGGGCGACGGCGACGACCTTCTATGGACCGAGGGCGGTGGTCTGATGATTCCGTCAGACCAGGGTCTTGGTAAGTCATTCACAGCCCAGCAGATCACCCTTGGTCGGCTCGGCCTTGGGCCTGGAAATCTACTGGGTCTCACGCTGCACCGCCTCGCCGAAGACAAGATCATCGTCTATCTGGCGCTGGACCGTCCGCGACAGATCGCGCGAAGTATGGCGCGGCTGTTCAAGACCGAGGCGGAACGGGCGATCGCCCGCCAGAGGCTGAGAATCTGGACGAAACCAGTCCCTGTGGATGTCCTCGGTGACACGCACGCCTTCGCGGACTGGCTGCAAGACACCTTTGGCTCGAACATCGGGGACGTCATTGTGGACAGCGTGAAGGACCTCACACCCGCCAATCTCTCGAACGGTGAGGTCGGTCAGGCGCTGGACATGGCGTGGAAGGAGTGCCGTGCCCGCGGCATGAGCACCTTGCTCCTCCACCACGAGCGCAAGACCGGAAACGATGACTCCCGGGCTAATCGCCTACCGTCGCTTGACAACATCTACGGATCGGTGTGGCTGACCTCCGGCATGGATTCAGTGCTGCACATCCAAGGCAAGCAAGGTGCCAATATCGTGACCTACACGCACCTCAAGCCGATCATTGAGCTGGTCGACCCAATCGACGCCATGCATGACCAGGACAAAGGCCGCACGCATGTGATCGAGCTGACCAAGAAGCAGGGCGGTCCATCAGCCGACAAGGTTGAACAAGTGTTCGCGTTCGTGGCGAACCGCAGTGCCGGGGGAGAGGTTGTGACGGCTGCGGATGTCGAAGCGGCTACAGGACACGCGCCGGCATCAGTGCGTAGGTACATCAATACGCTGCTTGTGAAGGAACGGATCGAGGAAGCGTCGCCCTACGTGAAGGCAACGGCGACACCCGCCACCTACCGTGCAAAGCCGTAGGGTTCGAGAATCATGACCCGAGAATCACGGTTGTTTCACCACTTCGAGAATCATTCGGAGGATGGCCGTGATTCTCGGGTTCGCTCCTGTCTCGGAATGGCCCTCGATGCGCGACGTATCAACCAATTTCGAGAATCACAACCCGAGAATCATTCGAGAATCATCGGCTGAATCTCGAGAATCATCGCTGCGATTTACTTGTAAATCGCGCGTGATGATTCTCGGGTTGATTCTCGCCCTGAGTGGAGGCGCGTAGCTAACCGATGGATGGTCAAAGCCATGGTCGGCTGATTCGGGTGCATTTCGACAATCTCGCCCATTTCTAAGCACCTCGCGCGATGTCCATTCCGCACCAGCGCCGCTTTGGCTTGCTGTAGGCCACACGATGCCTACCGAGGCGACGTTGGTGCGAGGTCGAGGAAATATATCACCCTGCCTGTCGGTGCCTCAGATGCGCCCACGTCGCATGAAGTAAAACCCCAGATCAAACCCTATGTACAACAAACCGAGGGGTTAGTTGACACGAGGTCCCAGGTTGATATTGTCAACTTTGTAATCGAACACATCTTCGAGACTCAAAGGATGAAAAGACAATGATCGTTCAAGACCTCATCGAGGCGCTTCAGGGCCTCAACCCCAGTGCCGAAGTACGCATCGCGTATCAGCCGAACTACCCACTGTGGTCACTTGCCCGAGGAGTTGCCGAAGGCGACGAAGACGGCACGGCTGTTCACGCCTCGCCCGAGTGCAGTGAGTGCGGCGAAGACTCCGAGCACCTTGCCGGCTGTCCTGCCGAAGGCGAGCCCATCTCCGAGGCGGTGCCGGAAGGCGAAGCCGGGTTCGTCTACCTCACAGCGAGCGACGCTCGCAACGGCTACGCTTCGCCGTCGCTGTGGGAGGCCGCGAATGTCTAACCTCGATGCCTACTGGCACGCATACGCCGACACGCTCGCTCGCATCCGTACCGAGAAGCCCGATACCTTTTCCGCGCTGAAAGGCATACTCGATGCCTTCGAGCCGCCAAGTAGCGGTGACGCCTTCTTTCCAGACGCTGCCGACGACACGCTTGCCGATGCCCTCGAAGCCGCAGGCTGGCGCATCGAATTCCGCGAGGCGTCCTATGTCTACTACGCAAAGCACTCCAAGACCGGTGCCCGTCTGTCCTACTACGAGGGCGATCTGTTCGAGGGCATCCGATGAGGGTGATCGGATATCTCCGAGTCAGCACCATCACTCAGGAGCATGGCCTCGACGCACAGCGGGCAAGCATCACCGCTGAGGCGAAGCGGCGAGGTTGGCAGGTGGAGTGGATCGAGGACGCTGGCAAGTCGGGCAAGGACATCGACCGTCCCGGCATCACGGCTGCGCTCGCCATGCTGAAAGCGCGTGAGGCCGATGCCCTGGTCGTCGCGAAGCTGGATCGGCTGTCGCGTTCGCTGGCCGACTTCGCTCGATTGCTGGAGTCCGCAGCGAAGCAAGGCTGGAGCGTAGTGGCGCTTGACCTCGGCATCGACACGACAACGCCGACAGGCAAGCTGGTGGCGAATGTCATGGCGGCCGTTGCTCAGTGGGAACGCGAGACTATCGGCCTTCGCACCAAGGAAGCGCTCGCAGCCGCGAAAGCCAAAGGCGTGCATGTCGGCCGGCCTCAAGGTCAAGACCCTGCCGTTGTTCGGCGCATTCGCCGCTGGCGCAAGGCCGGCATGACCTACCGCACGATCGCGGATCGCCTCAACGCTGATGCCGTGGTGCTGCCAGGCGGGGGAGCGAAGTGGCATCCGAACAGCGTTCGCACGATATGTGCACGGATGGCTCGAATTTGATAGAATAGGTGGACCGGACGGGAGTTGAACCCGCGGAGGACACTGTCTAAGGGAGTCCCGCATACCAATGCCCGGCCCGAGCTTGAGAAAAGTCCCTAGGTTGCCCTAGGGGCTTTTCTTTTGCTACCTCCAATGTAGCACAAAAATGTCGGCCATGTGTCGCAATGTTCCCATTGCAACACTTGACAATGTAGTCACATGGCATATGCTCTTACTTGGAGGTCAACATGAGTGAACTAAAACCCACTGCGGCTGGCAAGCGTTCGAGGGGTAGAAGTCCGGCATACCCGGCTATCGGACTCGAAAAGGCGGTCCAGCGCGTTCGCCTGTTGTGGCTCAAAGACAAGCAGTACTCCGTGCCGGTATCCACAGTCGCCCCAATATGGGGCTATGCCAGTCTGAATGGCCCCGCCGCGCTGACTGTTTCGGCCTTGGTTAAGTTCGGCCTCGTGGATTCGGAAGGGTCGAAAGACGATCGCACGATCGCCGTTACGGACCTCGCGGTGCAGATCCTCAATCACCCAAGTTCCGACGCGCGACGCGAGTACTTGAAGGAAGCTGCGCTTCTTCCACCTATCCACGTAGAAATGTGGGACTTGTATGGCGTGCACTTGCCGTCGGACGCCAACCTCTTGTGGAAACTGGTTCGCGAGCGCGGTTTCACTGACACTGGTGCTAAGGAGTTCATCCGCGAGTACAGGGAGACCATCGCGTTCGCTGAGCTCGGTGTCGATGATGCCTCCGAGGCCGACCTGGAAGAGCCGCTGGACGACGTCGTCGAGATGGTAGACGTCGCAGTCCCCGAGGCTTTGCTTTCCCCGACGCGGCCTGGGTTGGGCGTCATTGCCGGATTCACCACTCCGGTGACCCTGGTAGACCCGAACTCTGCCACGCCGCTGATCCAGAACTATCCCATTCCGATCGCTCTTCAAGGGAGACCTCCAGTCATAGTGAGCGGGGCATTCCCATTGTCCGATGCTGAGTGGGCGCAGTTCACGGCGGTACTGGAGGCCATGCGCCCGGTTCTGGTTCAGACCGCCGGGAACCGTTCTGCGTAGTAGCGGCAGGCGAGGAATAGTCTGGCACGGGCGTGGAGACCCGTTGGGCAAGCCTTGATCTACTACCGACTCGATGCTGAGCACCGTGGCTGGCAGGATCAGTTAGCAGACTTCTTGAGGTTGCAGTAGAGGTGCGCTAGGGCCGAGTTCTCGCGTGTGTGGTTGCCTCCGCGCGACAGCGGCACGATATGGTCTAGCGTGGCGCTCCACGAGTCAGGATAGAGTACCTCGCGATTGACTTCGGCCCCGCAGATTTGGCACATCCATTCGTCCCGTTCGTAGACCTCTAGTGGGTCGAATCGGTCGATCTTTGCTTCCGCGCGTGCTCTCCTCTCATGTCTAGAAGTGTTGCTAGACACTCGCTTGCGCCGGTCCATTTCAGTGCGGTAGCGCGGAGACTGCATCGGTTCGCGGTACTTCGGCGCATCGACCGGTACGGCTGCGTAGCATTCCCAGAAGAAATAGTCGATCGCATCTGGCTGCAGGTCAGTTATGCGTTCCCGACGCCACTCGCAGAGCACGCTTTGGACCATGAACTTGTGTCCTAAAAAGTCTTCATGGCGTTGACCGGCTGGACTATGCGCGCCAATGACCAGCGAAGAACACCAGCCCTCTTCGGTCGCGCCCGCGATGAATGCCTCGCCGGTCTCCACAAAGGAAACGATTATGCGAGAGGTGTAGTACTCGGAGGGCATTTCGGTCACTTGGAACATGGTCACAACGCCGTACCGCTCAACAATATCGCCGGGCATCGGGCCGTAACCTTCCCATTCAATTGGGAGAGGCTCGTCGGGTGCAGTCCGGAACACCCTCGGCCCGCTTGTTCGAGGGTTTGGTCGTGGACCGACCGTATCAAGCGCTGCCTCGATGCGGGCGGAGCTGATGGTTGCGCTTCCTCGCCCATAGCGCCGACGCAGGAGGCTATTGCAATGCGACGAACAGACATGTCGATCGCGCTGTGCCCAATGCGCCTGGGGTGAGACTGGATTGCTGCATACGACGCAGGGTTCGCCTCCCTTGGCGCGCCCGTCCGGATGTTTCAGTGCCTCGTCCATGATGCGAAAATGTGCATCCTGATCTGCCATCGCAATACCCCCTGACAGCACACTACTCACCGGGTCGGACGGTTTCCTTGCAGGACTCGCACCACCATGCCCCGACGACAGGTTCCATCGGTTCCAAGCACTTCGGGCAGTTGGGTGTGCTTAGGCCGTCGTCTTCCATTGTCCCATGCTATTCGCGATGTCGCCAAGCGGCATCGTTCACATAGTTAGAACGGTGTCTCGTCGGAATTCCATTGGCTCGGCGCAGGCGGCGGCGCAGGTTCCCAGCCGGGCACGAAGATCGTTTGAGCCCGATGAGTACCGTTCTCGTCGTACCAGCTGACCTCAAAAGGGGCACCACTCCAGCGTGCATGCTCATCGAACCTTGCCAGAAATTCACCGTATTCGTTGCCCGACAGATCCTCGAAGGTGGCAGCGTCCAGGATGGTGACCTCTGAGTAACCGTTTCTGTCGGTTTCGCCCTCAACCCTGACCTCTTTGGCAAAGCTGCGTGGGACATGGTTGGTCAGGAGGAAATTCTCCACACCCCTGTCAAAGTCGTTGTGAATGATAGTCCAGCGAGGATCAGGGAGGGGAATTACCGGGCCACCGGTCGCAATGGAGGACCCCGCCACACGGTTGATCACCACATTGGGACGGTTAGTCGCTTCCACGTACAACTTTTTCGCCTCTTCGAGGTCCTGTTTCTGCTGGTCGTATTGGTGAGCCGCCTCTAGGGCGACATTCGCCATATCTGTCCGTAGTACCCCAATCACGTGTAGGAGTCCTCGGTTGCTGACAGGCCTCCATGACCACAAACATTTGAAACTGCGACCGAGGCTTCCCCAGATAGTCCTCCGCCATGGCGTGACAATGAAGGTCATAACAAAGAGCACCAAGGCGACGCCAATGACCGTGCCGATCATGTAGACCCACGTGGGCCACTTGTTGTCAGCGGCCAATCCGTCTAGCGCCTTCGTAATCGGCCAGCCGAGGACAGCACCGATCACCGAGCCAATCAGTAACTCCACCGGCGTGCCCAGCCGGCCCTTGGTCGTAGTCTCTTCACTCACCCCTGAAGATTACCGAACGGTCTGGACAGAATGCGCTTGCATAGGCCCCGACGCGCTCGCTCAGGCATTGAGAGCACCGGTTCGATAGTTGATATCCCCGGTGCCCTCGATGCGTCTGCCGGTCTTCTACGAATCTGACCGCTTGAACTCGATTGGTCCCTCGAACGCGTCGTGGATCGCCTCGCGGACGAGATCGGCCATGTCAGTGGCAACGCACGCGATTTCGGACAAGTCCGAGACTCCGTCGTAGTACTCCTCGCCAGGCTTCGAGATCGAGCCTGTGAAGCTGCCGTCGTCGTTTCGCGTGACGCCGATGGTGAGGATGATTTCCTTGTTGGTGGACATGATGGTTCCTCCTGATGGAATGCACGACATAGCGTGCTGCTTCACCGGAGGCTCTGTCCGCTATCAACTACTGCGAAGGTATGAACCTCGCCCGCCTACCTTACGAAGTTGCGGACGCGAATGCTTCAGTCCGATAAGCATATACCAATCAGGCTGTCCACTTCCAGACGATCTGAACACGCTGCTTCACGATGTCGAGCATGTGTTCGCGCTGCCGTTCCTGAAGTGACTCGTCAGACTCGCCGCGCGTGCGCGGGAGCGCCGGCGAGACGCCCTTAGGCCGGTCGTTGATGATTACTCTGTCGATGAAGCCTCGTAGCGCTGCACGCCGTCTACCGGGTGCCCATGTCGGCCACGTCGCTGCCAGTCCACCGATGTTCTTGAATGCCTCATCCATTACCGGCCGAACCACGAGCCGGTCTATCTCGCGCTCGATGCCGTCGAGTTCATCATCGATGCGGTCCATCTCCCGCTTGGCTTCAGCTTCACTCTCAATAATGCCCGCGACGAAGGCTCGCTTCACTCGCCCGCGCTGATCCCGCAACGCCGACCGTTCGGTTTCGAAAGCGTCGATGCGATCGTTGACGCGAGGGTCTTTTTCGGACATGCGCTGATCCCACCGCGGCGTCGCCTCGAGGCGTGCAATGACCTCGCGCCACACATACTGTTCGAGCGCACGGTGGTCGATCGCCACACGCCCGGTGTCCTGCCAGACTTTCACCTTCTCGCCATTGCGAGTGACCTCGCGAAGTTTCTGGACGTGGTGTTTGGGGTCAGCACCGTGCACGCGGTTGAGGCAGCCGATACTGATCTGCACATAATCCTTTGAGCGTCGTTTCTGTGACGACACCAACGGTTTGCCGCAGTGCCCGCACACAGTCAGTCCACCGGTCATCGCATATTTGCCACCCTTGACACCAGGGGAGTGGGTCACCTTTCGCGAGGGATCGGTGAGCAGCGTTTGCAAGCGGTCGAATGTGCGCTGATCGAGGATGGCATCCCAACCCTTCACACCTGCCTTTGTCTCACCGAGCATCGCCCGGTTCATGAGGATAGATCGGAGATTGGGCTGTCGCCAATGGTTGCCCTTTCGTGATCGGTGCTTCGGCTCCGGGCCTCCTGGCACTGTCGAGCTATTCCAGTCCTTGACGATCGAGGCCATTGCCTCTCGATCGTCGAGCAAACGTCGCGCGGCTTCTTTGATGAGTTGGACCTCGCCCGGCTCGGCCACCAGAGTGCCTCCCTCGGCGTGGTAGCCATACGGGGCAGGCCCACCGTGCCATTGCCCTGATTCGCGACGTGCTTGCTTGCTCCGCTTCTGGCGCGCGCTTGCACGCTCGGTCTCGCCTTTAGCAACAGCTACTTTGACCCGAGCGTACAAACGCCCTCCATCTGTCCCGAGGTCGGCTTCACCGTTGGCTGTGACGACAATGACGGACTTGGATTCCGCAGCATCGATCCAGTCCTCGAGCTGGCGAGGCTGGCGGGTGAGGCGGTCGAGATCCCAGCAAATTACAGATGCGTATTTGCCCGCCGCGAAGTCGCGCACCAACCGTTCATACTGAGGCCGATGAACGAGCTTGTCCCCAGCCGTTAGATTCCGATCGATGTACTCATCGACGACGATCCAATCGCGCTCCTTTGCAAGCTTGCGCGAGTCCTCTAACTGAGTGTCGATGCCAACTTTCTTACCGTCGCGGTCCACCGACAGACGCGCGTAAATTGCCGCGAGGGGCTTGCGAATGTTTTCCATGATATAGGTATTATATTCTGCACTATCGCTGAGGCCCCGGAGTTCGCCTCGGCCGTGCTCGACGCGCTCCGCCAGCCGCTGGAGTCGGGTGTGATCAGCATCCATCGAGCGAACGCCGTGGCCCGGTTCCCGGCCAGGTTTCAGCTCGTGATGGCCGCCAACCCGTGTCCCTGCGGCCAGTACGGGGCCGCCGACCTCGACTGCAGCTGCCCGCCGAGCGCCCGGAGACGATACCTCGCCCGGCTCTCCGGCCCCCTGCTCGACCGGATCGACATCCAGCTGCGGGTGCAGCGCGTCACGGCCGCGCAGTTGCGCCTGGCCGCCGACGGTCCACGCCTGACCAGTGCGACGGCGAGAGCGCACGTTGAGCAGGCCAGGGCCGCGGCGGCGGAACGGCTGGCAGACACGCCATGGTCGCTCAATTCGGAGGTGCCGGGGCCGTGGCTGCGGGGCGCACACGCCAGGCTCCCCGGCGAGGCGACCGCGATCCTCGACCGGGCGCTGGAACGCGGCGGGATCACCATGCGCGGCTATGACCGGGTGCTCCGGGTGGCCTGGTCAATCGCCGACCTCGGCGGCGTTGCACGCCCCGGCGCCGAACAGGTCGGGCAAGCGCTCTACCTGCGGAAGGGAATGACATCATGACGCTTTTCGGACTGGACGAGGCCGCGGTGGCCGGGCTTGCGGAAGGCGTGCGCCCGTCGCACGCCCCCCGGGCCGGGATGGAACCCGGCCTCGCGGGCGAGGTGTTCGCCCGGGCGGCCTGGACCTGCATCGCCGAGCCAGGGGACGGCACCGCCGGAGTGCTGGTCGACCGGCTCGGTGCCGGGCCGGCCCTGGCCGCCGTGCTCGAGCCGGGCTCGCCAGGCAGGCTCGCCGCGCGGGTCGGGGCCACCGGCGTGCCGGAGGGCTTCGCGGAGGAACTGGGGCAGGCCCTGCAGCGGTGGCGTCCGCGCCTGTCTGCGGGGGAAGTCACCCGTTGCCTCCAGCAGGCGGCCCGGGTGGGCGCCCGGCTGGCCCTGCCTGGTGACGAGGTGTGGCCCGCCGGGGTCGACGACCTCGGCCGGAATGCCCCGCTCGCCCTGTGGTGGCGAGGCACCGCCCCGGCCCTGGCCTCGCTGGCGAACTCGATCGCCCTGGTCGGGGCGAGGGCGGCCACCGGGTACGGCGAACACGTCGCCATGGAATCCTCGGCCGGGCTGGTCGACCGCGGGTTCACGATCGTCTCCGGGGCTGCCTACGGCATCGACGGGATGGCCCACCGGGCGGCCCTCGCCAGCTCAGGGCTCACCGTCGCCTTTCTCGCCGGGGGAGTCGACCGGTTCTACCCGAGCGGCCACGACGCGCTGCTGGGGCGCATCGTGGCCGCCGGCGCGGTGGTCTCCGAACTGCCGTGCGGGGCTGCCCCGACGAAGTGGCGATTCCTGCAACGCAACAGGTTGATCGCGGCGTCCAGTGCGGCCACGATCGTGTTGGAGGCAGGCTGGCGGTCGGGTTCGCTCAACACGGCCGGGCATGCCGCCGCCCTTGGTCGCCCGTTGGGGGCCGTGCCGGGCCCGGTCACCTCTCCGACGTCGGCCGGCTGCCACCGGCTGATCCGCGAATACGACGCCGTGTGCGTGACCACGGCAGCGGAGATGGCCGAACTCGTCGGCGACCGGGTGGTCCAGGTGCCGCTCGACTTCCCCGGTGACAGTGAGACGGGCGCCCGGGGCGGCGCACCGGGCCGGGGTGAACGCACCAGCGACCAGATCCGGGTGTTCGACGCGTTGAGCGCCCGGTCCCCGCGCACCGTGCATGACGTGGCCCGCCGGGCGGGCCTGTCCGTCGCGGCCGTCCAGGGTGCCCTCGGCGGCCTCGACCTCGAGGGCGCCGCCCGGGAACGTGAAACCGGCTGGGTGCGCGCCTCCACCTGACCCGCGGGTTAGGTTGGACAGCATGACGCAGGCAACGATGCTCAGCTCAATCCTCTACGACACCGGGTTGCCGCGCCCCTACGCCGACAGCCGGCCGCTGCGCCACGAGACGGTGGCGGTGCCGGCGCCACGTCCGGGCGAGGTGCTGGTGAAGATCGAACGGGCCAGCCTGTGCCACTCCGACCTCTCCGTGGTCAACGGGTCCCGGCCCCGTCCGCTGCCGATGGCGCTCGGGCACGAGGCTGCCGGGACGATCGCCGAGGTCGGCGCCGGCGTGACGGATGTCCAGGTCGGCGACCGGGTTGTGCTCGTCTTCGTGCCGAGCTGCGGCGACTGCCGCGCCTGCGACGCCGGCCGCCCGGCCCTCTGCCACCGCGGTGCGGAAGCCAACGGCAGCGGAGACCTCCTGCACGGACCGGCCGCCCTCAGGACGGCGTCGGGAGTGAGGCTCAACCACCACCTCGGGGTCTCCGCCTTCTCCGGGTTCGCGGTCGTCGCCCGCGAGTCCGTGGTCGTCATCGACGAGGATGTCCCGTTCGACATCGCGGCCCTGTTCGGCTGTGCGGCGCTGACCGGGATCGGCGCCGTGCGGAACACCGCCCGGCTGGCCCCCGGCCAGTCCGTGGTCGTCTTCGGTCTGGGCGCGGTGGGCCTGATGGCGGTCATGGCGGCCGCCCGCATTCCCGGAACCTGCGTGATCGCCGTCGATCCGCTCCCCGAGAAGCAGCGCCTCGCCCTCCGGGCCGGCGCCGATCATGCCGGTTCCCCCGACCAGGCCGCAGCGCTCGTCGCGGAGTACGCCGGGGACGGCGTCGACGTCGCCATCGAGGCCGTCGGCAGCGCCCGGGTGATGGAGGCCTGCCTCGGGCTCCTCACCCGAGGCGGCGCCCTGGTCTCGGTCGGGCTGCCGCATCCCGACCAGATCCTCAGCGTGCCGGCGCTGCAGTTCGCGGGAACCGGCGTGCGTTTGCTCGGCTCCTACCTCGGCGATTCCCTGCCGGCGCGGGACATCCCGCTCTATCTCCAGATGTGGCGTGACGGCACCCTCCCCGTCGAGCTGCTGCACACCGACACGAAGCCGATAGCCGAGCTCAACGAGGGGCTCGATGCGCTCGCCGACGGGGCCGTGGTGCGGCGGCTCTTCGCCTTCGCCTGACCCGGACGTGCGGCGCACCCCGCGAGCGTCGGGGGCGAGCCGTAGTGTGAGCGACATCGATGAAAGGCAAGGCAAGGCATGGCAGTCGTCCCGAACCAGCAGGTCCAGCAGACCCACCAGGTCCAGCAGGTCCAGCAGATCCAGATGGGCCAGCACGGGCCGGCCAGCCACCTGATCGCCCACATCAGCGACACGCACTTCCTCGGCGGCTCTCGGGCGCTCTACGGAACAGTCGACACCGACACGCCCGTGCGCCAGGCGCTGGCCCAACTCGAACGCTCCGGGCTGCGCCCCGACGCTCTCGTTTTCACCGGCGACATCGCCGACACCGGGGAAGCGGATGCCTATCGCCGGGTGCGCGCCCTCGTCGAGGCGTCGGCCGATCGACTCGGCGCCCAGGTCGTCTGGGTGATGGGCAACCACGACAAGCGAGCCGCATTCCGCACCGACCTCCTCGGCCAGGCCGGGTCCGACGCTCCGGTCGACGCGGTGTTCGACCTCGGGGGAGTCCGCCTGATCGCGCTCGACAGCAGCGTTCCCGGTTATCACCACGGCGAGCTCACCCAGTCCCAGCTCGACTGGCTGGCCGACCTGCTCAGCGAACCGGCACCCCACGGCACGGTGCTGGCCCTGCACCACCCGCCCATCCCCACCATGATTCCGCTGATGAGCATCCTGGAACTCCGCGGCCAGGCCCGGCTTGCCGAGGTGATCGCCGGCAGCGACGTCCGGACCATCCTCGGCGGTCACCTCCACTACGCCACGACCGGACTGTTCGCGGGCGTCCCGGTCTCCGTCGCCGCCGCCACCTGCTACACCCTCGATGCGAGCGCCCCGCAGGGGGAACTGGTCGGGCAGAGCGGTGGGCAGTCGATCAACCTCGTGCACGTCTATGACGACCAGATCGTGCACTCGACCGTGCCGCTGGGCGAATTCGACGTCGCGACCAGGTTCGACCCGGCATTCCTGGCCCGGATGCAGTCGCTCAGCCCTGAGGAACGCACCGAGGCCTTCTCCCGCCAGGTCGACTCGACTGGAAGCGTGGCGTGACAGGCCAATCCGTGACAGGCCAATCCGTGACAGGGCAGACCGTGGCGGGGCAGACGATATCCCTGGCCGCGGCCGTGGAGGACTTCGCCGTCTACCTGGCCGCGGAGCGCGGATTCTCCCCACATACCATCCGCGCCTACCGGAGCGACCTGGCCGGGCTGCTCGCGTTCGCCGAGGAGCGCGGCGTGGCCGGCTCGTCCGCACTGACCCTGGACCTCCTCCGGGACTGGCTCTGGGTCGGCAGCCAGGCCGGGCTGGCGCGGGCGACCATCGCCCGCCGGTCCGCCTCGGCGCGCGGCTTCACCGCGTGGCTGGCGCGCACCGGAGCGAGCCCGGCCGACCCGGCGATCCGGCTGCGCTCGCCGAAGCCGGGCCGCACCCTGCCCCGGGTGATCAACCACGCCCAGATGCAGGACCTGCTCGGTCAGCTCGAGCAGCGCGCGGCCGGCGGCGAGCCGCACGCCCTGCGCGACCTCGCGATCGTCGAACTGCTCTACGCGTCGGGGCTGCGCGTCTCCGAACTCGTCGGACTCGATACCGGCGACGTCGACCTGCACCGGCTCACCGTGCGGGTGACCGGAAAGGGATCGAAGGAGCGGGTCGTGCCGTTCGGAGTCCCGGCCCAGTCCGCCATCCTCGGGTACCTCGACCGGGGGCGGCCGGTGCTGGCCGCCGCGAAACTCCCGCCCGAGACCCCTGTGCACAATCCCCCTGTGCCCGCGGCCGCTGCCTTGTTCCTCGGCACCGCCCGGCGGCGGCTGGGCGTGCGAGCCGTGTACCGCCTCGTCGCCACCCTCCTCGCCGATGTTCCGGGCAACGGCCCGGCCGGCCCGCACGCGCTGCGCCACACGGCGGCCACCCATCTGCTCGACGGCGGAGCCGACCTCCGGGCGGTCCAGGAGCTGCTCGGTCACGCGAGCCTCGGCACCACCCAGATCTATACCCACGTGTCGGCGGAACGCCTCAAGCAGAGTTACCTCACCGCGCACCCCAGGGCGTAGCCGGCCCTTCCCCGGCGAGCGGCAGCAGTACGGCCCGGCGGATGCCGCCGAGGTACTGGCGGGGAGAGACGTACCGCCCGTGCAGGCGCGCCCCCAGGTGCACGCACCGGCCGGAGCAGTGACCGCCCGCCCCGACATGCCCGACCAGCTGGCCGCGGGCGACCGTCTCACCCGCCGAGACGACCGCGGCCACGGGCTCCAGGCTTGAGGTCAGGTCGCCGGCATGCCGGATCGACAGCACCGGTCGGTCGACCACGATTCCCGCGAAAGCCACCACGCCGTCCGACACGGCGAAGACCGGTTCCCGCTCGCCCGCGGCCAGGTCGAGACCGCGATGTCCCGCGGAGTAGTCGGTGGCAGGCGCTGCGAACTCGGCCAGCATCCGGTGCGTCGTGAGCGGCCAGACCCAGGGCTGAGGTGGGGGCACTGCGGCGGGAATTAGGGCGGCGGCAGCCACTGCCGCTGCGGCGAAGAGGCGGGGGAGCTGCATGCCTCCACCGTGCCGCTGTCCGGGCGCGCCCGGCCCGCCGGTCGGGCATCCGTGGAGGGGGCCGTCCGGCCTCTCACTGTGGTGGGAACCCCGGCCCCTGCCGGTGCACGGCAGCCCTCCCGTCGGGTGCTAAACTCGTCCAAGCAGCGCTTCGTGCGCTGACTACGCGTGCCCAATCGGCCTCCGTATCCACTCGGTCCTCGCTTCCCCGGAAGCAGGCGGATGCGTGCCGGGCACCAGGAGTAGTGGTCATCCGATCACGACACAAACCGATTGGCGTTGCTCTGCCCTGCAGGCGCGCCGGACAAGGAGTACGGCTCATGGCCGTCGTAACCATTCGCCAGCTGCTCGACAGCGGCGTGCACTTCGGGCACCAGACCCGCCGTTGGAACCCGAAGATGAAGCGATTCATCTTCACCGAGCGGTCCGGCATCTACATCATCGACCTGCAGCAGTCGCTCGGGTTCGTCGACAAGGCCTATGACTTCGTCAAGGAGACCGTCGCCCACGGCGGCACCGTCCTCTTCGTCGGAACCAAGAAGCAGGCGCAGGAATCGATTCAGGAGCAGGCGACCCGTGTCGGCCAGCCCTACGTCAACCAGCGCTGGCTCGGTGGCCTCCTCACCAACTTCCAGACCGTCTCCAAGCGTCTGGCCCGCATGAAGGAGCTCGAAGAGCTCGACTTCGAGGACACCGCCAAGAGCGGCTTCACGAAGAAGGAAATGCTCATCAAGAAGCGCGAGCTCATCAAGCTTCACAAGAGCCTCGGCGGTATCCGCAACCTCACGAAGACGCCGTCCGCGCTGTGGGTTGTCGACACCAACAAGGAGCACCTTGCCATCGACGAGGCACGCAAGCTCGGCATCCCCGTCATCGCGATCCTCGACACCAACTGCGACCCCGACGACGTTCAGTACCCGATCCCGGGCAACGACGACGCCATCCGTTCGGTCGGCCTGCTGACCCGCATCATCGCGGACGCAGCGGCCGAGGGGCTCATCCAGCGCCACGCCAAGCCGGAGGCCGAAGTCGAGCCTCTCGCCGCCTGGGAAGCCGAACTGCTGCAGACCGGTGAAGCCGCTGCAACCGACGCGACCCCCGAGCAGTCGTCCGCCGAGACCGCTGAGGTTGCCGATGTAGCCGTCGCCGCCGAGCAGGTCGCTGCCGAGGCCGTCGTCGAAGAGGTCCCCGTTGTGGAAGAGGAAGCCGCAGCCGTTGCTGCCGCCGACGCTCCCACCGAAGAAGCCAAGTAAGGAATCGAGTATGGCAAGCATCAGCCTCGCAGACGTGAAGGCGCTGCGCGAGCGTCTTGGAACCGGCATGGTCGACACCAAGAACGCCCTCGTTGAAGCCGAAGGCGACATGGAAAAGGCCGTCGAGCTCCTCCGGATGAAGGGTGCCAAGGGCAACGCCAAGCGCGCTGACCGTTCCACCTCGGAGGGCCTCGTCGCCGCCAAGGAAATCGGCGACACCGCCACCCTGATCGAGCTCGCCTGCGAGACCGACTTCGTCGCCAAGGGCGACAAGTTCGTCGCGCTGGCCGACAAGGTCCTGGACGCGGTTGCCGCGGCCGGCGCCACCACGGTGGAGGAAGGCCTGGCCGCCCCGGCCGGCAGCCAGACCGTCGGCGAACTGATCGACGGCGAAGCCGCGATCATCGGTGAGAAGTTCGAACTGCGCCGCGTCGCATCCGTCAAGGGTGAGAAGTTCGCGATCTACCTGCACAAGACCAGCAAGGACCTGCCCCCGCAGGTCGGCGTTGTTCTCGGCTACTCAGGTGACGACGCTGAGACCGCGCGCAGCGTGGCCCAGCACATCTCGTTCGCGAACCCGGAGTACCTGGCCAAGGAAGACGTCCCCACGGATGCCGTCGAGGCCGAGCGCCGGATCGTCACCGAGATCTCGAAGAACGAAGGCAAGCCGGAAGCGGCGCTGCCCAAGATCGTCGAGGGTCGCATCCACGCGTTCTTCAAGCAGGTTGCCCTGCTGGAGCAGGACTACGCCAAGGACAACAAGGTGTCCGTCAGCAAGGTCCTGGCCGATGCCGGACTGACCGTGTCGGGCTTCGCCCGATTCAAGGTCGGCGCGTAACAGGATTCACAATGAGGGAGACCGGGTTGCAGTCGCAATCCGGTCTCTTTCTCTGTGTGGGCCCCCAGCAGCGCACACAGTAGTTTTAGAACACGCACAACGGAAGGACGCTCACGGGCATGTCAGACACGCGAACGAAGCCGAGCAAGAAGCGCAGGGTCCTCCTCAAATTGTCGGGTGAAGCATTCGGGGCAGGCAGCCTCGGCGTCAACCCCGACGTGATCAGCGCCCTCGCGCGCGAAATCGCCGAAGCAGCCAGGACCGTGGAAATCGCCATCGTCGTCGGCGGCGGCAACTTCTTCCGAGGCGCGGAACTGTCCCAGCGCGGCATGGACCGAGGTCGTGCCGATTACATGGGCATGCTCGGAACCGTGATGAACGCCCTGGCCCTGCAGGACTTCCTTGAGCAGGCGGGCGCGGAGACCCGCGTGCAGTCCGCCATCGCCATGACCCAGGTCGCGGAGCCGTACATCCCGCGCCGCGCGGAGCGCCACCTGGAGAAGGGCCGTGTCGTCATCTTCGGCGCCGGCGCCGGACTCCCGTACTTCTCGACCGACACGGTCGCCGCGCAGCGCGCCCTGGAGATCGACGCGGACATCGTGCTCGTCGCCAAAAACGGCGTGGACGGGGTCTACTCCGCCGACCCGCGCACCGACCCGGACGCGCGCAAGATCGACCACATCACCTACCAGGACGCCCTCCAGCGCGGCCTCAAGGTCGTCGACTCGACCGCGTTCAGCCTCTGCATGGACAACGGGATGCCGATGCAGGTCTTCGGCATGGCACCGCACGGCAACGTGACCGCCGCCATTCTCGGCGCCGATCTGGGAACCCTCGTCTCCAACTAGGATTGTTGAAGCCACCGAAGAAGGAGTCACCGTGATCACGGATGTTCTGTCCGATGCCACCGCACGCATGCACAAGGCACTCGAAGCCGCCAAGGACGATTTCGCGACCGTACGAACCGGACGCGCGAACCCGCAGATGTTCGCGAAGATCCTCGTCAACTACTACGGCACCGCGACGCCGCTCGAGCAACTCGCCTCCCTGCAGAACCAGGAGGCGCGCACGCTGCTGATCGGCCCGTACGACAAGGGCGCCCTGCGCGACATCGAGCAGGCCATCCGCGACACCCCCAACCTCGGCGCCAACCTCGGCAACGACGGCAACGTCATCCGGGCCACGCTGCCGGAGCTCACGGCCGACCGTCGCAAGGAATACGTCAAGATCGTTCGCACCAAGGCCGAAGACGCCAAGGTGTCGGTGCGCAACCTGCGTCGCAAGGCGAAGGACGAGCTCGATGCGCTGAAGAGCGAAGTCGGCGACGACGACGTGGCCAGGGCCGAGAAGGAACTCGAGCAGATCACGAAGACCCACGTCGACGCCATCGACGATGCGCTCAAACGCAAAGAAGCCGAACTCCTCGAGATCTAGGGCGGAGTCAGCGTCATGTCGGACGATCCGAACAAGGAACTGCCGCCCAAGCGCGCGCACGGGGTCAGCCGCGCAGAGTTCCGGGCCCAGGTGCACGCGGCCAGGAGCGACATCGAGCGGCAGATGCAGTCGACCCGCGCCGACTTCGAGCGACAGGTGCAGGCGACCCGGGCGCAGCTCGACGCGACCAACGAACGGATCGAGGCGCGCACCGGCCGCAACCTGATCCTGGCGATCCTGATCGGGCTCGCCCTCGGCCTGTTCATGCTCTTCAGTCTCATCTTCATCAAAGAGCTGTTCATGGTCTGCGCGGCGGCGTTCGTCGGCCTCACCGCCTTCGAACTGGCCCAGGCGCTCCGGCACGCGGGCCGGAATGTCCCACGCATCCCCGTGGTGCTCGCGGCAGTGTCGGTCGTCCCCGCCGCCTTCTACCTCGGGGCGGCCGGCCAGTGGCTGGCCATGCTGGGCGGCATCCTTCTGATCGCTCTCTGGCGAGTGGCGCTGCTCATCCTGCCGGCTCACCGGGCGCCCGCCCGCGACGTGGTCGGTGACATCGGCTCCGGGTTCTTCATTCAGTCGTACGTGGTGTTCCTGGGCAGCTTCTCCGTGCTGTTGGCCGCCCAGCCCGACGGGCAGTGGTGGACGCTCGCCTTCCTGCTCCTCGTCATCTCCGCCGACACGGCCGCCTACGCGACCGGCCTCAGCTTCGGCAAGCACAAGATGGTTCCCACGATCAGCCCCAAGAAGACCTGGGAGGGATTCGCCGGGGCCGGCGCGGTCTGCCTGATCGCCGGAGTCGTCCTCGCCGTCTTCATGATGCATCAGCCCTGGTGGTTCGGGCTCATCTTCGGTGTGGTAATCCTGCTCAGCGCCACCTTCGGCGACCTGGCCGAGTCGCTGATCAAGCGCGACCTGGGCATCAAGGACATGAGTTCCTGGCTGCCGGGCCACGGGGGCTTCCTCGACCGGCTGGACTCGATCCTGCC
Source organism: Cryobacterium mannosilyticum (assembly GCF_004402705.1). Classification (NCBI taxonomy): domain Bacteria; kingdom Bacillati; phylum Actinomycetota; class Actinomycetes; order Micrococcales; family Microbacteriaceae; genus Cryobacterium; species Cryobacterium mannosilyticum. Next base: position 37,409 of record NZ_SOFM01000009.1, read on the forward strand.
GTCGGCTGCCGCCGCGTACGCGCTGTACCTGATCTTCGCCTGAGTTGCCCGCTTTCGACACCATGGGCAGGGTGGGGCAGAATGAAGCAGTGACCACCACCTTCCCCCGCACGCCCAAGAAGACGCTCGGCTACAGCGCAGCCCAGGTCGATGAGTTCCTCGAGGCTGCCCGGCGGGCGTATGACGGTTCAGACGACAGCGCGACGCTCACTGCCGAGACGATCCGGCACACCGCATTCGCCATGAAGAGGGGCGGCTACTCGCCCGTGCACGTCGACGCGGCCCTGGAACGGCTCGAAGACGCCTTCGCCTCCCGCGACCGTGACCTTGCCTCCCGCACCGGCGGCCAGCAGGCCTGGCTCGAGGACGCCCGCGCGAAAGCGCAGGTGCTCGTCAACCGGCTCAGCCGACGCTCCGGCCACCGCTTCTCCCGCACCAGCTTCCTCAGCGTCGGCTACAGCCGAGCGGATGTCGACCGATTCGCGAACAAGCTCGTGAAGTACTTCGAGGCGGGATTCCCGATCACGGTCGACGGTGTGCGCGGGGTCGTCTTCAAGCCGGAACGGGGCGGCTACCGCGAGGCCCAGGTCGACGCAGTCCTCGACGCCGTCGTCGACGTGATGTTGGCGGTGCGCTGAATGCGGCTCCGTTATCTGGCTGTTATCCCGAATCTGGGCTAGGCTCGACGAATCGTGGGTAGACATCTGAACATCATCGCGTCCGAGCCGGCCGGCAGGCCCGTCAGACCCCGGATGCGACGACCTCGGTCCCGCGGGCAGGCCTCCCTGTTCACCTTCGCGTTCACCGCTGCGGCCGCCTTCGTGCTCGTCAGCGTCGTCGACCCGTACTCCGGCGCCACGGCATCCCCCTACTTCCAGATCGCCGGCGATCGCTTCGGCGGCCAGGCCGTGCAGGAGATCCAGGTCGCCGGGGCATACACGAACACCATCACCCGCGACAACTTCACCGTCACCGAGAAGCCGAAGCCCGTTCCGGTTCCGGTTGCCGCCAAGTCCGCCTCCAGCTCGAGCGGCCGCGCCCCGTCGGCAGCCGTGCCCGACCCGGGCTCCGCCCAGGCGATCGCCCATGACAAGGTCGTCGCCCGCGGCTGGGGCGAGGACCAGTTCAACTGCCTCGTCTCGCTCTGGAACAAGGAGTCCGGCTGGCGCGTCAACGCCGCCAACTCGTCCAGCGGTGCCTACGGCATCCCGCAGGCGCTGCCAGGTTCCAAGATGGCGTCTGCCGGCGCCGACTGGGAGACCAACGCCGGGACACAGATCGAATGGGGCCTCGGCTACGTGTCGGGCCGCTACGGCACGCCCTGCGGCGCCTGGGCGCACTCTGTCGACAACGGCTGGTACTGACCCGCAGCGACACCGTCTTCCGGCCCAGCGCCATCGACGTAGACTGGCCGAATGCCACGCAGTAACCGACCCAGGGGCCACCGACCCGGGCCGGAGGAGAACGGCGACGGCCTCGACCGGCTGCGGGCCGGTTGGCGTCGCACGGAGACCCGCAGAGACGGCCTGTGGACAGTGCAACCGGTCGCTGCCGCGCGGGCGGGGAAGAGTTACGTCTGCCCGGGTTGCAACCTCGAGATCGAACCGGGCCGGGCCCACCTCGTCGCCTGGCGCGGTGACGGCCTGATGGGCGAGGCCGCCGACCTCGCCGCCCGCCGCCACTGGCACGCACACTGCTGGAAGATCAAATGACGCCGTCCGGTGCCGGCCGAGAAGGAGCATCCGTGAGTCCGAACGCCGTAGAAATCAGGGGCGGGATCGAACTGCCGGCCGTGCGCGAGCACATCGAACTGCACACCACGGACGGCCTCACCCTGGTCGGGGAACTCGCGACTCCGGCGGATCGCCCCCCGGTGGCGACCCTCGTCACCCTGCACCCTCTGCCGACGCACGGCGGATTCATGGATTCCCACATCCTGCGAAAGGCCGCCGGGCGACTGCCGGCCCTGGCCGGACTGGCCGTGCTGCGGTTCAACACCCGCGGGACCACGTCGCCCCGGGGCACCAGTGACGGGGAGTTCGGCCACGGCGACGCCGAACGCGCCGACGTGGCAGCGGCCATGGCCTTCGTCGCCGAACGGCACCTACCGAATCCGTGGCTGGTCGGCTGGTCGTTCGGCACCGAGCTCGCCGTCAAGTACGGCCTCGAGCATCCGATCCGCGGCGCCATCCTGCTCTCCCCGCCGCTGCACCGGGCGACGGATGCCGAACTGGCCGCCTGGGCAGGCAACGAACGCCAGCTCGTGGCCATCATTCCCGAACACGATGACTATCTGCGCCCCGACGAGGCGAGGAAACGGTTCGCGAGTGTGCCGGGCACCCGGTTCATCGCCGTCGACGGCGGAAAGCACCTGTGGGTGGGGGAGAGCCAGACCCGTCGGATCCTGGACGAGATCGTCGCCGTCGTGAATCCCTCGGCCGCACCGCTGCCGACCGTCTGGGCCGGCCAGGCGGTACCGGGTTAGAGCTCGTTCTGCCTGGGGATGACGACCTGCTTGATGATCATGATCACCGAGGCGGCGACGGGGATCGCGATCAGCGCGCCCAGGATGCCGAGCAGCTGTCCACCGGCCAGGGCGGCGACGACGACGACGGCGCCCGGAACGGACACCGCCCGGTTCATGATGTTGGGGCTGAGCAGGTAGGCCTCAACCTGCATGTAGACGAGGTAGTAGATCGCCGCGACGAGGGCGGTCAGCGGCGAGCTCCCGATCCCGGGCACGAGGCAGGTCAGCACGATGATGACCGAACCGCTGATCGTGCCGACCAGCGGAATGAGCGAGAGCAGGAACGCGATCAGTGCAAGCAAAGCCGGGAACGGCGCCCCGATGATCGAGAGGAAGATGAAGCTCAGTACTCCGTTGCACAGCGCGAGCGCCGCCTGACCGATCACGAAGCGTCCGACGGCCGTCGTGATCTGTTCGGTCAGATCGGCGAACCGCTCGCGCTTCGTCGCCGGCACCAGCTGGTACATCGCCCGCTTGATGCTGTGCAGTGACGCGGTGAAGTAGAGCGACAGGATGAGGATGATCAGCCCGCCGAACAGGCCGCTCACCACGGCGAGCCCGGACTGGATCAACGTCGTCGTGATCGTGGTCAGGTTGCCGCCGAGGTAGTCCGTGATCGAGGCGACGATTTCGTTCACCTTGAGGCCGGGGAACTGGCGCTGGATGTCCGCCAGGAAGGTGGACGTGTTCACCGACTTGACAAGGTCGGGGATGGCCTTGGAGAGCTTGGCAACCTGGTCGACGATGATCGGCACAATTGCGAAGACCACGCCCGTCAGCACACCGACCACAGCGACCAGCACGGTGAGGATCGCGGCCCAGCGCGGAAACTTCTTCTTCTCCAGCCAGGACACTGCCGGGTCGAGGCCCAGGGAGATGAAGAGAGCAGCACCGACGTAGGTGATGATCGTCTGCAGGGTGACGACGGAGCTGATGATCAGCAGTCCGAGGCCGACACCCAGGGTGCCGATCAGTCCGACTCGGAACGCGTTCTGGATCTTCACTCTGAGTTTCCCCCTGCTTCGGTCTAGTCGTCTGTGGCCGTGACCCTCTCCGCCTGGGTGAGGAGGCCGCGCAGGCTTTCGAAGTAGCCGGCAACCGCGTCGCGCTCAATCCTAATCTGCGAGAGGCGCTCTTCGGCGTCGGTGACGAGGGCGCGTGTGCGCGCCTCCGCCTCGGACACCAGGGCGGCAGCCCTGGCCTCGGCCTCTCGCACGATCTGCTCCGCGCCGGCTTCGGCCGCCTTCTTCGCGATCCTGGCGTCGTTCCGGGCGCCGCTGTCGAGCTGGTCGTTCAGCGCGCGCAGCTCGGCCGTGCGCTTGTTCGTGTCGGCGAGCTGGCGGGCCGCCTCATCGAGGAACTTCTGGGTCTGCGCGACGGCCTCCTGGTGGCGGACCAGGTGCCCCTGCTCGGCCTCGTCACGGCGAGCCTTGAGCTCGATGTCGAGGTCGGCCCTGGTCTGGTCGATCTCGCGCCGCAGCCTGGCCGCCTCGTGCTCCCCGCGCTTCCGTGCGGCGGTGAGCTGGTTGTCCAGGTCGATCCGCAGTTGTTCGCTGTCGGCCGTGAAGTCCGCGCGGGACTGCTCGTTGTCGCGCGCCTGGTCGGCGTGGGACTGCTCGAGTTCCGCGGCGAGATCGGCCCTGGCCTTCTCGATCTCCCGGGCGAGGGAGACTCGCTGGCGCTCGAGGTCCCGGGTGAGGTCGGTCTGGGCCTGTTCCCGCTCGATGACGAGGTCGGCCCGGGCCAGCTCGATCTCGCGTTCGAGGTCGATCTTCGCCTGCTCGATTTCGATTGCCAGTTCGGCGCGGGCCAGCTCGCTCTCGTGTGCCAGATCGATCCTGGCCTGCTCGGTCTCCCTGGCCAGGTCCAGGCGGTCCTGTTCGGTCTCCGCGGCGAGGTCGATCCTGGCCTGCTCGGTCTCCCTGGCCAGGTCGGCGCGCTGCTGGTCCAGTTCGTGCGCGACCTCGGCCCGGGTGAGTTCGGTTTCGCGGGTGAGGCCGGCCGCGATCTCGCGGGCCTCCGTGGCCTCCCGCTGGGCCACGACCCGCACCTCGGCAGCCTCGCGTTCGGCCTCCGAGCGGATGGCCGCCACCTCACGTTTGACCGTGGCGCGCAGCTCCGCGGCCTCGGTGGCGACCGCGCCGCGAATGGCGGCGGCCTCCTGGACGCCGTCCTGAGTGAGGGTGGTGTAGTCGTCGTGGGCGCGGGCAAGCAGATCGTCGGCTTCCGCGGAGGCGTCTTCGAGGATGCGCTCGGCCTTCACCGCGGCATCCGACAGGACGCGCTCGGCGTGGTCGGCCGCTTCGCGGCGGAGCGTGTCGACCTCGGCGGCAGCGGACGCGCGCAGACGCTCGGCGTCGATGTCGGCCTGGGCGATGACACGGGTGGACTGCTCCTCGGCCACCCGAAGTGTGTTCTCGAGCTTGGTGCCGAGCCCGGAGAAGGTGGGGCTGCCCACTTCCTCGATTTCGGCGTTCAGGTCGTCGATGTGCGCGGCCAGGCGCTTGATCTCCCGGGCGGCCTCGGTGGCCTGGCTGTTCGCCTGGATCAGGTCCCGGCGCAAACCCTGCAACGCCTTGTCGACCTCTTCCTTGTCATAACCACGGAAAACCTGGGTGAAATCAGCTTCGTCGGTCGGCACGCTATCTCCTCATAATGGGACTCTGACCCCGCATTCGGGTTCTCTCAGGGCAGGGCCGTGATAATTTTAGTCTGTCCGGGAGACCGGGTCGCGTCCCGAGTTCAAGGGGCTATTAGGCGCCTCTCAGCGGCACCCAGTATCGTGAGACGTCCTGTCTGCTGCAACCCGGGCTCGAATCCGGGCGGTGCGTGCGAGTGCGTGCGTCCGGCGGCCGGCGACACAGGAGGGTTTACGTGCGTTTTGTTCTTGCCATTGTGGCATTCGTCCTCGCGGCCGCGATGATCGTTCTCGGCATCGCCCAGCGGACGGTCTTTCTTGAACCGGCTTCCACGAGCGTCAGCACCACGGTCGCCGACGATGTCCGGTTCGCGGTCATCGAGCCCAGTGCCCTCACCGCCTTCCCCGGCAGCCAGACGCTCACCATCACCGGGTCAGACACCGTTTTCGCCGCTTACGGACGGTCGGGCGACGTCAAGGCGTGGCTCGCCGACGAGCCCTACGACGACATCCGTCAGGTCAAGAACACCGCCAGGCTGAGCAGCAAGCTCACCGAGGCCCCGGCGGCGGCCGGTGAGGCGTCGACGGATGCTCCCGCCGGCGCCCCCGTGGCGCGGCAGAGCACCGACCCGGTCGGCTCCGACCTGTGGCTGCAGGAGTTCAGCGGCAAGGGCTCGCTGACCACCACCATCAATGTTCCGGACGGCATCGCGGTCATCGTCGCCTCGGACGGCACGAAGCCCGCGCCGACGAAGATCACCATCACCTGGCCCACCGACAACTCGACCCCGATGGCCGGCCCCCTGATCGCCGGAGGTGGAGCGCTCGCGGTCATCGGGCTGATCCTCTACCTGTGGGCGCTCATCCACCTGCGCCGCTCCCACGGTCCCCGCCGAAACCTGCCGCGCGGGCCGCGGATGCCCCGGCTGCCCCGGGTGCCGCGGCCCAAGTCGATCAAGGCGAGCGAGATCACCGGTCCGCGCCGTTCCATCACCCGCAAATTCATCGCCACCGTGCCGGTCCTCCTGGTGACCGGCCTCGTGCTGAGCGGTTGCTCCGCTGATTTCTGGCCGAGTTCCCCGGCGACTCCCGATGCGGCGGCCAGCGCGACCGCCGCCGCGACCGACGTGCCCAAGGCCGTCAAGGACGTGCCGCCGCCCGCGGTGACGGTGCCCCAGCTCGAACGCATCGTGCGACGGATCGCCGTTCTCACCACCGACGCGGACGCCAAGCTCAACGGCGACGCCCTCGCGGCCCGGTTCACCGGCCCGGCGCTGGAACAGCGCCTGGCCAACTACAAGATCCGGGCGGCCATCGCTGACTACCCGGCGTTGCCCGCGTTGCCGGCGTCCCCGCTGACACTGACGCTTCCCCAGCAATCCTCGACCTGGCCACGGGTCGTGATGACGGTCATCCAGAGCGCGGACGATGCCGCTGTCGCACCGACGGCCATCGTGCTGAGGCAGGAGACTCCCCGGTCGGCCTACCTGATCGAGTACGCGGTGCAGCTCGAGGCCGCGGCGAAGGTGCCGGATGTCGCCCCGGCGACCATCGGCGCGCCGATCATCGCCCCCGACTCGAAACTGCTGCTCCTGCCGCCGGGCGAGGTGGCGGCGGCCTATGCCGACATCCTGCTCCAGGGGGACAAGAGCCCGTCCTACGGCCTGTTCCAGGTGAAGGGCGACACCTTCCGCACCCAGGTGGGGCTCGACAAGAAGAACGAGAAACGGGCCGCCCTCCCGACGACCGCGTCGATCGATTTCGCGGCCGCCGTCGGCGCTGGTTCACCGGTCGCCCTGGCGACGAACGACTCCGGGAGCATCGTCGCCGTCAGCATCACCGAGACCGAGACCGTGAAACCGGTCGACGCGGGCGCGACGGTCAGCCCGGAGGGCGCCAGCAAGGCGCTGTCGGGCGTGTCGGCGACCGCAAAGGGAATCCAGAGCACTTACGGCGACCAGCTCCTGTTCCACGTGCCGGCCGCCGGTTCATCCGACAAAATCGTCCTCCTTGGCTTCGCCCAGGGTCTGATCTCATCCACGGAGCTTCCATGAGTCTTGTGCCACCGTCCGGCGTCAATATGCGCGGAGCCGTCGATCTCTCGTCCCTGGTGAACCGGCCACCGGCTTCCGTCCCGGGGTCACCTGCTGCGGCAGCCGGGGCAGTGCCGGCCGCCGTGCCGGTGCCGAGCCTCACCCTGGAGGGCACCGACGCGAACTTCGGCGAGGTGCTCGAACTGTCCATGACGGTGCCCGTGATCGTCGACCTGTGGGCCGAGTGGTGCGAGCCGTGCAAGCAGCTCACGCCCCTCCTTGAAAAGCTCGTCGCCGAGTACGAGGGCCGGTTCGTGCTGGCCAAGGTCGACGTCGACTCCAACCCGCAGCTGACCCAGGCGTTCCAGGCCCAGTCGATCCCGACCGTCGCCGCGGTCATCGGCGGCCAACCGGTGCAGCTCTTCAACGGGGCGATCCCCGAAGGCCAGGTCCGTGAGGTCCTCCAGCGCGTGCTGCAGCTCGCGGCCGAGCACGGAGTCACCGGCACCGCCGTCGCACCGGAGCCCACGGGGGAGGCCGACGACGCGGCTGAGGCGCCGGCGCCGGTCGAACCCGAGTTGCCGCCGCTGCACCGTGAGGCGTACGAAGCCATCGAACGTGGCGACTACGCCGCCGCGACCGCGCTCTACAAGACCGCGGTCGCCCAGGACCCGCGCGACCAGATGGCCATCGCCGGCCTCGCCCAGGTCGGCCTGCTGGCCCGGTTGCACGGCCGGACCATGGCCGAGATCCGCGCGGAGGCCGCTGCGGCGCCCGGGGATCTCGACGCCCAGCTGCTCGTCGCCGACCTGGACCTGTCCGGCGGCCATGTCGAGGACGCCTTCGACCGCCTGCTGGCTCTCTTCCCGACCCAGGACCCCGCCGGCAGGAACAGGATCCGCGAGCGCATCCTCGACCTGTTCGAGGTCATCGGCCAGGACGACCCGCGCGTTGCTCCGACCCGGTCCCGCCTGACGGCCCTGCTCTACTGACCCTCCCGCCTCCTTCCGCTCCGCGAGAGTGCGGAATCGGCCCCTTCCGAAGAACTGAAGGGGCCGATTCTGCGCTCTCACGCGGTGGGCGGCAGGTCAGCGACGCAGGCGCAACCAGAGGCCGGCGAGCGGCGGCAGGGTGAGGGTCGCGGATGCCGGCCGGCCGGCCCAGGGCTCGGCGACCGCGTCCACGGCACCGAGGTTGCCCACGCCGGAGCCGCCGAAGATCCCCGCGTCCGTGTTGACGATCTCGTCCCATACCCCGGCGAACGGCAGGCCGACCCGGTAGCCGGTGTGCGGCTGCCCGGAGAAGTTGAACAGGCAGGCGACGGGATTGCCGTCGTTGTCCCAGCGCAGGAACGAGATCACGTTCTGGGCGGCGGCTCCGCCGTCGAGCAGCTCGAAGCCGCCCGGGTCGTTGTCGCGCGCCCACAGGCTCGCAGTGTCCCGGTAGGTGCGGTTGAGGGCACCGACAAGGGTGAACAGCCCGCGGTGCGCGGGCTGGTCCAGCATCCACCAGTCGAGGCCGCGCGACTCGCTCCACTCCGACCGCTGTCCGAATTCCTGGCCCATGAAGAGCAGCTGTTTGCCCGGGTGGGCCCACATGAACGACAGGTAGGCGCGCACATTCGCGAGCTGCTGCCACGAGTCGCCCGGCATCTTCGCGACCAGGGAGCCCTTGCCGTGCACGACCTCGTCGTGGCTGATCGGCAGCAGGAAGTTCTCGCTGAAGGCGTAGACGAAGGAGAAGGTCATCTCATTGTGGTGGTAGGCCCGGTACATCGGGTCGACCTGCATGTACTCCAGTGAGTCGTGCATCCAGCCCATGTTCCACTTGAAGCCGAAGCCGAGCCCGCCGCCGGAGGTCGGTGCGGTCACCCCGCCCCAGTTCGTGGACTCCTCGGCGATCATCACCGTTCCGGGGTTGCGCTTGTAGGCCGTGGCGGTGATCTCCTGGAGCAGGCTGATCGCCTCGAGGTTCTCGTTTCCGCCGTAGATGTTCGGCTCCCACTGGCCGTCCTCCCGGGAATAGTCCAGGTAGAGCATGGAGGCGACGGCGTCGACGCGCAGGCCGTCGATGTGGAACTCCTCGAGCCAGTAGAGCGCGTTCGCGACGAGGAAGTTGCGCACCTGCTTCTGCCCGAAGTCGAACACGAAGGTGCCCCAGTCCATCTGCTCGCCGCGGCGCGGGTCGGGGTGTTCGTAGAGAGCCTGGCCGTCGAATCGGGCCAGGGCGAAGTCGTCCTTCGGGAAGTGCCCGGGAACCCAGTCCATGATCACGCCGATCCCGGCCTGGTGCAGCCGGTCGATCAGGTAGCGCAGGTCGTCGGGGTGACCGAACCGGCTGGTCGGCGCGTAGTAGCCGGTGACCTGGTAGCCCCAGGACCCGCCGAAGGGGTGCTCGCACAGCGGCATGAACTCGACGTGCGTGTAGGCGAGTTCCTCGAGGTAGGAGATGAGTTCGTCCGCGAGGTCGCGGTAGCCGAGCCCGGGACGCCACGACCCGACGTGCATCTCGTAGATGCTCATCGGTCGGTCGTGCTGGTCGGTGGCGCTGCGCGCGGTGAGCCAGGCGGCATCCCCCCACTCGTACGACGTCTCGCCGATGACGGACGCCGTCTTCGGCGGCACCTCGGTGTACCGGGCCATCGGATCGGCCTTGCGGACCCAGTCACCGGACTGCGTGAGGAGCTCGAACTTGTAGTTGGAACCGGCGGGGAGGCCGGGCACGAACAGCTCCCAGACGCCCGTGCTGCCCATGTTGCGCATGGAGTGCAGCACACCGCTCCAGCCGTTGAAGTCACCGATCACGCGCACCGATCTGGCGTGCGGGGCCCAGACCGAGAACGAGGTCCCGGTGGTCTCGCCCATGGCTCCGGCGTGCGAGCGGTAGTGCGCGCCGAGCACGTCCCAGAGGCGTTCGTGGCGGCCCTCGCCGATCAGGTGCAGGTCGAGCTCGCCGAGGGTGGGCAGGAACCGGTACGGGTCGTCGACGATCCAGGTCGGAGCGTCACTGTAGCGCGCCTCCAGCGTGTAATCCTGCAGGCCGAGGGTGCTGACGCCCTGCCAGATCCCGCGGCTCAGGTGCGCCAGCTCGACGTGCGCACCGGTCGACAGGATGGCGAAGACCTCGGTGGCCAGCGGGCGCAGGGCGCGGATGACCGTGAGCGGGTCGGTGACGGCGCCGTCGCCGGCTCCGGACGGCTGCAGCAGGTGCTGGCCGAGGACCTCATGCGGGTTGTAGTACCGGCCCTCGGCGACGGCCTCGAGCACCGATTCCGGGAGCGTCGGGAGCGACCCGGCGGGGGACGAGGAGGACGAGGTCGGCGTGGGCGTCGCTACGGCGGGGCTCGCGGCCGGGGCGGTCGCTCTGGGCGGGACGGTTGCCGTCGGCGGGACGATCGCCGCGGGCGGGACGGTTGCCGTCGGCGGGACGGTTGCCGTCGGCGGGACCGTCACGGCGGCCGGGTCCTCGTGGGCGTGCTTCATGAGACTGGTCCCTTCACGTGCAGGATGTGCACCGGTTCGGTGAATGCGTCGAGGCGCACGAAGTTGTCGGCGGCCCAGGTCCAGGTGGCCCCGGTGATCAGGTCCTCCACCTCGAACGACCCGCCCTCCGGGATGCCGAACCGGGTGACGTCCAGGTGCACCACCGTCTGCCGCACCGAGTGCGGGTCGACGTTCGCGACGACGAGGAGGGCGTCCGGAGCCCCCGTGCCGGTGAACGGCGCGTCGAGGAACTTGCTGTAGACGAGGATCGCCTCGTCCTCGCTGGAGTGGATGTCCAGGTTGCGCAGCTGGCTGAGCGCCGGGTGTTCGGCCCGGATCCGGTTCAGCACCGTGAGATACGGCGCGAGCGAGGCGCCGTGCGCCTCCGCCGCGGCGAAGTCGCGCGGACGGTACTCGTACTTCTCGTTGTCGATGTTCTCTTCGGCGCCGGGGCGCGCCACGGACTCGTAGAGCTCGAATCCGCTGTACAGGCCCCAGGTCGGCGCGGCGGTGGCGGCGAGGGCCGCACGGATCTTGAACGCGGCCGGGCCGCCGAACTGCAGGTACTCGGAGAGGATGTCCGGAGTGTTCACGAACAGGTTCGGGCGCACGAAATCGGCCGTCTCATGGGCGAGACCGTCGAAGAACTCCTCGAGTTCCTCCTTCGTGTTGCGCCAGGTGAAGTACGTGTACGACTGCTGGAAACCGACCTTGCCCAGTCCCTGCAGAAGCGCCGGACGGGTGAACGCCTCGGCCAGGAAGAACACGTCCGGCGCCTCGTCGGCGATCGTGGATATCAGCCATTCCCAGAAGTCCAGCGGTTTGGTGTGCGGGTTGTCGACCCGGAAGATCTTCACCCCGACGTTGATCCAGTGCCGCACGATCCGCAACACCTCGGCGCGGATGCCGGCCGGGTCGTTGTCGAAGTTGATCGGGTAGATGTCCTGGTATTTCTTCGGCGGGTTCTCCGCGTAGGCGATCGACCCGTCCGGGAGGGTGGTGAACCACTCCGGATGCTCGGTCACCCACGGGTGGTCAGCGGAGGCCTGGAGCGCGAGATCGATCGCGATCTCCACCCCGCTGTCCTTCGCTGCGTCCAGGAAGAAGGCGAAGTCGGCCAGGGTGCCCAGGTCGGGGTGGATGGCGTCATGGCCGCCCTCGGCCGAGCCGATCGCCCAGGGCGATCCCGGGTCGTCCGGGCCGGCGCCCAGCGTATTGTTCGGCCCCTTTCGGAAGGCGCGGCCGATCGGGTGGATCGGCGGCAGGTAGACCACGTCGAAACCCATGGCGGCCACGGCCGGCAGGCGCTTCGCCGCGGTGCGGAACGTGCCGCTCTGCCAGGAGCCGTCCTCGCGGCGCACGGCGCCTTCGGACCGGGGGAAGAACTCGTACCAGGAGCCGACCCCGGCGCGGAGGCGCTCGACCAGGATCGTGCGCGGCTCCGAGACCGACTCGAGGCCGGTGATCGGCCGCACGGCGACGGCGGCCAGCAACTTGGGATCGGACAAGACGGTGAAGCGCGCGTCGACGGATGCGGTGACGTCGCCGAGCGTCTTCGCCGCGGCGGTGAACAGGCGCCGTTCGGCCACGGGCCGGCCCTTGTCCGTGCCGGCGGCCGTGAGCAGTTCGGCACCGATCAGGAACATGAGTTCGACATCGATTCCCGCCGGGATCTTCACCGAAGCGTTGTGGTGCCAGGTGGCCCATTCATCCGCATAGGCGCGGACACGGTACTCCCACCGCCCCTGGCTGCCCAGGAGGACCTCGGTTTCCCACCGGTCGGTCCCCGGCGCGCCGGGGCTCATCGGGTGACGGGTGAGCGTGCCGTCGGGGCTGGTCAGCAGCAGCATGGCGCCGATCAGGTCGTGGCCCTCCCGGAACGCCGTCGCGCCGAACGGCACGACCTCGCCGGTGAACGCCTTGACCGGCCAGAGATTGTCGGGCAGTTGCGGGGACAGGTCCAGGATCGGGATGCGCCCGATCCGGGTCGTCCGGTGAGTCGGCGTCGCTGGGGCCGCTGCCGCTGGGGCCGCTGCCGTCTGCCGTGCCGCCGTGGTGGTCTTCGGGAGGGGCCGGGTCGTACCGGAGGATTCAGGAGCCGCGCCTGCGCGTTTTACTGTCTTAGCCACATACTGACCGTAGCGCGAAATGTCGGCCCGGTGCGGTGCGCATTAACGCAATGGACACATCCCGGCCCTAGGCTTGGGTCCGTGAAGGCGATCCGCAAATTTACCGTCCGTACCGTCCTGCCCGAGTCGCTTGCAGCGCTCGATGAGTTGGCGGGCAACCTGCGCTGGTCCTGGCATGAGCCGACCCGCCAGCTGTTCGAGCACATAGCCCCCGAGCTGTGGCGTGAGATCGGCGCCGACCCGGTGGCGCTGCTCGGGTCCGTCGACCCGGCCAGGCTCGAAGCGCTCTCCCGCGACCACGACTACGTGTCCTGGGTGAACTCCGTCCGCGCCGACCTCAGGGACTACCTCGAGCAGCCGCGCTGGTACCAGGGACTCGAGGGTGAGAAGCCCGAGTCGATCGCGTATTTCTCCCCGGAGTTCGGCATCGCGGCCGCGCTGCCCCAGTATTCGGGCGGGCTGGGCATCCTCGCCGGAGACCACCTGAAGAGCGCCTCCGACCTCGGCGTGCCGCTGGTCGGGGTCGGACTGTTCTACCGGGCCGGCTACTTCAGCCAGGCGATCTCGCCTGACGGGTGGCAGGTGGAAAGCTACCCGCTGCTCGACCCCGACGGGCTGCCGCTGTCGGTGCTGCGCCGGGCCGACGGCTCGGCCGTGCAGGTGTCCCTCGCCTTGCCGGACAACCGCACGCTGCACGCCCGGGTCTGGCAGGCCATGGTCGGCCGGATCCGCCTGCTCATGCTCGACACCGACATCCCGGAGAACGCTGACGACCTGCGCCTGGTCACGGACCGCCTCTACGGCGGCGGCGGCGAGCACCGCCTGCTGCAGGAACTGCTCCTCGGCATCGGCGGCGCGCGCGCCGTGAAGCTCTGGAGCAACCTCAACGGCCGCCCGGACCCCGAGGTGTTCCACACCAACGAGGGCCACGCCGGTTTCCTCGGCCTGGAACGCATCTCCAGCCTGATCGGCGACGGACTCAGCTTCTCCGAGGCCCTGCAGGTCGCGCGGGCCGGGACCGTCTTCACCACCCACACGCCCGTCGCGGCCGGAATCGACCGGTTCGAGCGCAGCCTGGTGCGCCGCTACTTCGAGACCGACCTGCTTCCGGGTGTGGCGGTCGACGACCTCCTCGCACTCGGCGCCGAGAACTACCAGGACGGATCGCCCGACGTCTTCAACATGGCGCTGATGGGCCTCCGCCTCGGGCAGCGCGCCAACGGCGTCTCCAAGCTGCACGGCGAGGTCAGCCGGCGGATGTTCAAGGGACTCTGGCCGGGCTTCGACGCGGAGGACGTGCCGATCGCCTCGATCACCAACGGGGTGCACGCGCCGACGTGGACCGACCCGGCGCTCCTCGCGCTCGCCCAGAACCGTCTCGGCACCAGCGACACCTCCGAGGCCGACTGGGCGTCCGACGCTGTCTCCGACGACGACCTCTGGCAGGTGAGGGGCCAGATGCGCCTCCAGTTCGTCGAGGACGCACGCCGGCGGATCGCGACGGCCTGGCTTGTGCAGAACCCGGGCGGCATCGTGCCGTCCTGGATCGGCAAGGTCTTCGACCCCAGCGTGCTCACCATCGGCTTCGCCCGCCGGGTTCCGACCTACAAGCGGCTCACCCTGATGCTGCACGACCCCGAACGCCTCCGAGCCCTCCTGCTGCACCCTGAGCACCCGATCCAGATCGTGATCGCCGGCAAGTCCCACCCCGCCGATGAAGAAGGCAAACGCCTGATCCAGAAGGTCGTGCAGTTCGCGGCCGATCCTGAACTGCGCACGAGAATCGCCTTCCTTCCGGACTACAACATCGGCATGGCCCAGTTGATGTACCCGGGCACCGACGTCTGGCTCAACAACCCGCTCCGGCCGCTCGAGGCCTGCGGCACGTCCGGGATGAAGGCGGCCTTGAACGGTGCGCTCAACCTGTCGATCCTCGACGGCTGGTGGCCTGAGTACTACGACGGAAAGAACGGCTGGGCGATCCCGTCGGCGGATGCCGCCGGGGACTCCGCCGAGCGAGACCGGATCGAGGCCGACGCGCTCTACGAGCTGATCGAGCACCACGTCGCCCCTCGGTTCTACGACCGCAACGCGGACGGCGTGCCCGAACGGTGGGTGTCATCGATCCGGCACACCCTCGCCGGGCTGTCCCCGGAACTGAACGCCGGCCGGATGGTGCGGGAATACGTGCAGAAGCTCTACCGCCCGGCCGGCCAGGCCGAGGCCCGGCTCTCCGCCAACAACTACCGGGCTGCCCGCGAGCTGGCCGTCTGGAAGGGCCGGATCGTCGCGGCCTGGCCCGGCGTGGCCGTGGCCCACGTCGAATCGGGTGGCGTCGCTACCGTGCCGCAGGTCGGCGACGCGCTGCACCTCCGCGCGCACGTGCACCTGAACGGCCTGGAGCCGGGAGACGTGACCGTTGAGGTCGTCTACGGGAAGAGCCTGGGCAACGACGAGCTCAGCGACGTCAGCACGCTGGCCCTTTCTGCTGCGACCGATCCGGACCAGGAATCCACCGGCAGCCCGGCCCCCGGCAACGCGACCCTGTTCACCGGCACGGTCCAGCTCGACCGCGGCGGCGCGTTCGGCTACACCGTTCGCGTCGTGCCCCGCAACGACCTGCTGATCAGCCCGGCGGAGATGGGGCTCATCGCCGTCGCCGGCTGAGCCTGCTCGGCCGGCCTACCCTCGGGAGATCGCCGCGAACACCGCGCCGGATGCCCGGGCCAGGTCGGCGGGGGCGAGTTCGATATCGAACCCCCGCCGGCCGCCTGAGACGAAGACGGTGTCGAAGAGCTGGGCATCCTCGTCGATGACCGTCGTCAACGAGGTCTTCTGCCCGATCGGGCTGATCCCGCCGACGACGTAGCCGGTCTTGCGTTCCGCGGTCTTCGGATCGGCCATGACGGCCTTCTTCGCGCCGACGGCCGCGGCCAGCGCCTTGAGATCGAGCTGGCCGGTGACCGGCACGATGCCGACGACGAGGGTGCCGTCCGCCTCGGCGAGGAGAGTCTTGAACACCCGGGCCGGGTCGAGGCCGAGCTTCTGGGCGGCCTCGAGTCCGAAGTTGGTCGCGTGGGCGTCGTGATCGTACAGATGGGGGGTGAAGGCGATGCCGGCCCTCTCGAGGGCGAGCGTGGCGGGGGTTCCCGCACCGTGATCCGCCCGCCTGCCCATGCCGTGTCGTCCCCGGGTGACGGCTAGTGGGCCCGGAAGAGCTGCATCGACGCGCCGGGGACGAGCAGCCGGGCTCCGGGGGCGTGTTCGATCACGGCATCGCTGATGTCGTCGTGGCTCGAGTCCCAGAGCAGCGTGTACGAGCCGACCCCCGTGTGCACCGGCAGCGTCACCGTGACATCCGCTTCCCGGCCCTGCACGATCAGCAGGATCCGATTGAACTCCTCGCGCTCCGGGGTGCTGGCCGCGAGATACTGCAGCGTGCGCTCATCCGACGAGTGCCAGTCCTCCTCGGACATCGACTCGCCCAGGGCGTTGTACCAGTCCATTTCGCTGGCGCTGAGGGTCGTTTCGCCTGGGCGACCGAACCGCACCGGCCGGAGTGCCGGATTCTCCCGGCGCAGTTCGAGCAGGCGCCGGCTGACCCGGTGCAGGTCGACCTGCCAGTCGTCCAGGTCCCAGTTCAGCCAGGTCAGTTCGCTGTCATGGCAGTAGGCGTTGTTGTTGCCGCGCTGGCTGCGCCCGAATTCGTCGCCGGCGGTGATCATCGGAACGCCGGCCGAGAGCAGGAGGGTGGCCAGCAGGTTGCGCATGGCCTTCCGCCGGGTCGTGAGGATGGTGGTGTTGCGGGTGGGGCCCTCGACGCCGTGGTTGAACGAGTTGTTGCTGTCGGTGCCGTCCCGGTTCGACTCGCCGTTGCCGACATTGTGCTTGACGTTGTAGGCGGTGAGGTCGGCCATCGTGAAGCCGTCATGGGCCGTGATGAAGTTCAGCGAGGCAAGCGGCCCGCGCTCCTGCGAAAACGTGTTGGACGACCCGGCGAGACGGGTCGCGAAACGGCCGATGCCGCTGCCCGCATGACCGTCGCGCGCCGCGGCGAGGTCGGTCAGCCAGAACGAACGCATCCGGTCGCGGTAGCGGTCGTTCCATTCCGTCCAGCCGTCGGCGAAGTTGCCGGTCTGCCAGCCGCCCTGCCCGATGTCCCAGGGCTCGGCGATGAGCTTCACATCGGTGAGGTCAGGGTCGGTCCGGATCGCCGTCAGCAGAGGGTGGTCGCGCTGGTATTCGACGTTGCCGTCCCGGCCGAGCGTCACCGCCAGGTCGAACCGGAAGCCGTCGATCTGCACGTCGTTCGCCCAGTAGCGCAGCGAGTCGAGCACCAGGCGGTGCGGCACCTCGTGCGACACATTCAGGGTATTGCCGCAGCCGGTGACGTCGATATACGCGCCCGCGTCGTTCTGGCGGTAATAGGTGGCGTTGTCGATGCCACGCAGGCTGCTGACCGGGCCGTTCGGCCCCTCCTCGGCGGTGTGGTTGTAGACCACGTCGAGGATGACCTCGAGGCCGGCCTCGTGCAGCAGCTTGACCATGCCCTTGAACTCCCGGAGCACGGCCTCCGGGCCGGCGGACTGGGAGGCCATGGTGGCGTAGTCGGCGTGCGGGGAGAAGAAATTGAAGGTGTTGTAACCCCAGTAGTTGGTCAGGCCCTGCTTGATCAGGCGCTGTTCGGAGACGAAGGCGTGCACCGGGAGCAGTTCCACCGTGGTGACACCGAGGTTCTTCAGGTACCCGATCGTCGACTCGTGGGCGAGGCCGGCGTAGGTTCCGCGCAGGTCGGCCGGGACCGCCGGGTTGAGCTTGCTGAGGCCGCGAACGTGGGCTTCATAGACGACCGTGTGGTCGAGGGCGATCTTCGGTTTGACCGACCCGGCCCAGTCGAAGCCGCCGTCCACGACGGAGGACTGCCACTGGTCGGGGCCGACCCGCACGAGGCCCCGGGAATACGGTTCGATCAGTGTCTTCTCCGGGTGGAACGAGTTCCTCGCCGAGGCGGGACCGGAGACCCGGATGCCATAGCGACGGCCGGGGGAGAGGGTACGGGACCGCCCGAACCAGACGTCGTTGGTGTCCCTGGTCATGGGGACGGTCTTGACGATCCAGTTGGGATCGGTCTCGTCGAAAATGCACAGTTCCATGGAGTCGGCGTTCTTCGACCACACCCGCAGCTCGCCGCCGTTGGCCCCCAACCGGACGCCGAGGTTGCGCAGGGGATCACCGGAAGTCATGGGTTCTAGAGTAATGAGTACAGACGGTCGGTTTTGACCACAATCAGACCTGCCGACGCCCGAAAACCTGCAGAGGATCCCCATGTCGGTCTACCTGGACCACGCCGCGACAACACCGATGCTCCCCGGCGCCATCGCGGCGTTCACCGAAGCGATGACGGTCGTCGGCAACCCCGCGTCGATCCACAGTCAGGGCCAGCTCAAGAAACGGATGCTCGAGGAAGCCCGCGAAACCGTCGCGGCCAGTGTGGGCTGCGACCCGATCGAGGTCGTCTTCACGGCCGGCGGCACCGAGTCCGTCAACCTCGGCATCAAGGGGCTGTTCTGGGCCCGGGCGCCAAGGCGGCGCATCCTCGTTCCCGGCGGGGAACACCATGCCACCGTCGACACCGTCGAGTGGCTGGAACGGCACGAGGGCGCAATGATCGACTGGTTGCCGCTGGACGAGCACGGCCGGGTCGACCCGGCCGCCGTCGCCCGGGCGATCGCGGCCCACCCCGAGGAGATCGCCCTGGTCACCCTGCTGGCCGCCAACAACGAGGTCGGAACGATCCAGCCCGTGGCTGAGGTCGCCGCGCTCGCGGCGGCCCACGGCATCCCGGCGCACGTCGACGCGGTGGCCGCCTACGGGCACGTCCCGATCGACTTCCGCACGCTGCGCCGCGGGGGAGTGTCCGCGGTGAGCGTCTCGGCGCACAAGATCGGCGGCCCGGTCGGCATCGGCGCTCTGGTCCTGTCCCGCCGCGCGACGGTGGAACCGCTTGTGCACGGCGGCGGGCAACAGCGTCAGGTGCGCAGCGGTACCCAGGACGTCGCGGCAGCCGTGGCCTTCGCCGTGGCCGCCGCCGCGGCGGGGGTCGACCTGCCAGGCGAGAACGCGCGGGTGGCCCTGCTGCGGCAGGCCGTCGTGGACGGGGTGCTCAAGGCGGTGCCCACGTCGCAACTCAACGGCGACCCCGACCCGGCCCGCCACCTGCCCGGAACGGCCCACTTCAGCTTCCCCGGCTGCGAGGGCGATTCGCTCCTGTTCCTGCTCGACGCGGCCGGCGTCTCCGTGTCGACCGGCTCGGCCTGCCAGGCCGGCATCCCGGAACCCTCGCACGTGCTCCGGGCGATGGGCCGCACCGAGGTGGAGGCCCGCGGGGCCCTCCGGATCACCCTCGGCCGCACCTCGACCATGGCCGACGTCGACGCCCTGCTCGCCGCCCTGCCGGCCGCCCACGCCCAGGCCTCCCGGGCCGGCATGGCCGACCGCGTGCCGGGCCGCTGACCTGCGCCTCCGTTGACCGAGCGTCCCTGACCCGTCGCATCCGCCGCCCTCGGCCGATGCTCGAGCGCCACAGTTGCGCCGCTGCGCGCCCGGTGCGCCTGGCGCGCAGCGGCGCAATTGGCGCGTAGGCCTTCCGGCCTCGCGCCGCGGCGGCGGAGCGGGCGCGTTGGCCAAACGGTCCGACCCTATTACACTCGTCAGGTGAAGGTTTTGGCAGCAATGAGCGGTGGGGTGGACTCCGCCGTCGCCGCAGCCCGCGCGGTCGAGGCGGGACACGAGGTGGTCGGCGTGCACCTGGCGCTGAGCCGGATGCCGGGCACTCTCCGCACCGGAAGCCGGGGCTGCTGCACGGTCGAGGACTCGATGGACGCCCAGCGGGCGGCCAACATCATCGGCATCCCTTATTACGTCTGGGACTTCTCCGAGCGGTTCAAGCTCGACGTGGTCGACGACTTCATCGCCGAATATGCCGCCGGCCGCACCCCCAACCCCTGCATGCGCTGCAACGAGCGGATCAAGTTCGCGGCGCTGCTCGAGAAGGCCATCGACCTCGGCTTCGACGCCGTCGCCACCGGGCACTACGCCACGATCCTGACGGATGCCGACGGCAACCGCGAGCTGCACCGGGCCAGCGCCTGGGCCAAGGACCAGTCCTACGTGCTCGGTGTGCTCACCCAGGACCAGCTCGCGCACTCGATGTTCCCGCTCGGGGCGACCCCGTCCAAGGCCGAGGTGCGCGCCGAGGCCGCCGAGCGCGGGTTCTCCGTGGCCACCAAGCCCGACTCTTACGACATCTGCTTCATCCCCGACGGCGACACCCGCGGCTGGCTGGCCGAGCGCGTGCCGCCGGCGACCGGCGACATCCTCGACCGCGATGGCAACACCCTCGGCCGGCACGAGGGCGCCGCCGCGTTCACGGTCGGCCAGCGCAAGGGCCTCCAGATCGGCACCCCCGCCGCCGACGGCAAGCCGCGGTTCGTGCTCGAGGTGCGCCCGATCACCAACACGGTCATCGTCGGGCCCAAGGAAGCGCTCGCGATCAAAGAGATCGCCGGCACGAAGTACACCTGGTGCGGCGTCGCCCCAGAGCACCCGGAGATCGCCTTCGACTGCGACGTGCAGATCCGGGCCCACGCCGACCCGGTTCCCGCGGTGGCGCAGCTGGTTCCGACAGGCTCGACGACCGATGGTTCGACCGCCGATGGTTCGACCACGGGCGGGGTGGAACTGCGGATCCTGCCGGTTGAGCCGCTGACCGGCGTCGCGCCCGGCCAGACCGCCGTGGTCTACCTCGGCACCCGCGTGCTCGGCCAGTGCACCATCGACCGCACCGTCAGCGCCGTCCCCGTCGCTGACTCGGCCGTCGCCGCACATGCCTGACGGCGCGACCGCCGAAACCCCGGCCGACCTGCACCGGGCCGCGGCGGAGGTCGCCGACCTCACCCAGCGGATCCTGGCGGCCAGGGACGCCTACTACGAGCGCAACGAGGTCGTGATCTCCGATGCCGACTACGACGCCCTGGTGCACCGCCTCGGCGTGCTCGAGGGCGAATTCCCCGAGCTGGCCAGCCAGGACAGCCCGACCCAGACCGTCGGCGGCCGCGCCGAGACCAGCCTGTTCGCACCGGTGCAGCATGCCGAACGCATGCTCAGCCTCGACAACGTTTTCTCGATCGACGAGTTCGCGGACTGGGCCGCGAAGGTGGAGCGGGACGCCGGCCGCGGCGTGCACTACCTCTGCGAACTCAAGATCGACGGGCTCGCCATCAACCTCCGCTACGAACGCGGCGTGCTGGTCACCGCGGCGACCCGCGGCGACGGTGTGGTCGGCGAAGACGTCACCGAGAACATCCACTGGGTCCCCGGAATCCCGCGACAGCTGACCAGCACCGGCCATCCGGCCCTGATCGAGGTGCGCGGTGAGGTCTTCTTCCCGGTCGAGGCCTTCCGTGAACTCAATGCCGAGCAGGCAGCCGCCGGTGAGCGGGTCTTCTCGAACCCGCGCAATGCCGCGGCGGGCTCGCTGCGCCAGAAGGCCGAAGGCAGGGCCGCGGAACCGCTGCGGCTGATGCGGGCCAGGCTCGGCCGGCTCCGGATGCTCGTGCACGGCATCGGCGCCTGGGCGAACCCGCCCGTGGCCGCCCAATCCGAGGTGTACGCGCTCCTGCACGGCTGGGGTCTGCCGACCAGCACCTACTTCACGGTGGAGCCGACCGCCGCGCAGGCGGCGAGCTTCATCGAGTACTACGGCGTGCACCGCGCGAGCGTCGCACACGAGATCGACGGCATCGTGATCAAGGTCGACGAACTCGCCCTGCACGCCGAACTCGGCGCCACCAGCCGGGCTCCCCGCTGGGCGATCGCCTACAAATACCCGCCTGAGCAGGTCAACACCAAGCTGCTCGACATCGTCGTGAGCGTCGGCCGCACCGGTCGGGCCACCCCGTTCGCGGTGATGGAGAAGGTGCGGGTCGCCGGCTCCGAGGTGCGCCAGGCCACGCTGCACAACCAGGACGTGGTCAAGGCCAAAGGCGTCCTGATCGGCGACACCGTCGTGCTGCGCAAGGCCGGCGACGTCATTCCCGAGGTGCTCGGCCCGGTGATCGAACTCCGCGACGGCACCGAACGCGCGTTCGTGATGCCCGTGAACTGCCCGGAATGCGGCACCCCGCTCGCCCCCGCCAAGGAAGGGGACATCGACCTGCGCTGCCCGAACGCGCGCAGCTGCCCCGCCCAGGTGCGCGGACGGGTCGAACACATCGGATCGCGGGGCGCCCTGGACATCGAGGTTCTCGGCGAGGTCGCCGCAGCCGCGCTGACCCAGCCGACGGTGCCCACCGAGCCGCCGCTCTCCACCGAGGCCGGCCTGTTCGACCTCACCCTGGCCGACCTGTTGCCGATCGAGGTGGTCGTGCGGGACGCCGAGACCGGGCTGCCACGCGAGGAGGAGGACGGTGCCATCCGCCTGCGCACGCCGTTCCGGCGCAACCCGTCGGCCGCGGAGAAGAAGCAGGGGATGACCGGGCCGCAACCCTCGTCGAATGCGATCAAGCTGCTGCGCGAGATCGAACTGGCCAGGACCAAGCCGCTCTGGCGACTGCTGGTGGCCCTCAACATCCGTCACGTCGGCCCGGTGGCCGCGCGTGCCCTCGCCGACCACTTCGGGTCCCTCGACCTGGTCCGCGCCGCCACGCGGGAGGAGCTCGCCGAGGTCGACGGGGTCGGCGGCATCATCGCGGACGCCATCCTCGCCTGGTTCGAGGTCGACTGGCACCGCGAGATCGTGGACCAGTGGACGCGCGCCGGGGTCCAGTTCGCCACGCCCGGACATCCCGGGCCTGGCGCGGCGGCCGCGGCCGGCGGGGTGCTCAGTGGACTGACGGTCGTCGCCACCGGCTCCCTCGAGGGCTACAGCCGGGAGGAGGCCCAGGAGGCCATCATCGCTGCCGGCGGTAAGTCCGCCTCGAGCGTGTCGAAGAACACCGACTTCGTCGCGGCCGGTCCCGGCGCCGGGTCGAAGCTGGCCAAGGCCGAGCAACTCGGCCTCCGGATCCTCGACGCAGCCGAGTTCCACCTGCTGGTGACGCACGGCCCTGCCGCGCTCGGAGACGCTGCGCCGGCGGACGGCGCGGGGGAGACCCCGTCCAGCACCTCCGACTGACTCAGCGGCCGGCGGCCGGCAGGGTTCCGTCGTCGACCCAGCCGGCCACCATCCGCGTGAACAACTCCGCGTCCTCGATGCTCCACACGTGGTGCATGCCCGGCGCGATCCAGGTGCGAGTCTGCGGCAGGAGCGTCTGCAGCGTCGCCAGGCTGTCCCGCACGAGCCGGGATTCCTTCTCGCCCGCCACGGCCAGGAGCGGGCCGCGGTAGCCGCCCAGTCCCTCGGGGCTGCCGCCGCGGTTCACGTCCTCGAAGACCCGCGCGGCATTGTCCGGCCGGATGTCCAGGCCGTGTTCGACGAAGACGGTCACCGCGTCCGCGGGCAGTCCGAAGGCCTTCGCCTGCGCACGCCAATACCAGGGGCGGCCCCAGAGGCGCAGTTGCAGGGTGTTGACGAAGCGGGCCAGGCCGTGGATGCCGTCCAGGGGAACGCCCGAGACGAGGCAGGAGCGCAGCAGGCCGGGATGGCGCGCCATGACCTGCACCGCTACGAGGCCGCCGAGGGAGAGCCCGACCAGGTGGGCGCGGCCGCCGTGCGCGTGCTCGGCGATGGTGGCGGCGACGTCGTCGGCGGTTTCGGCGAGTGAGCGCCAGTCTTCGGCGGAGCGGGCCCCGAAGCCCGGCAGGTCAGGGGTGAGCAGGTGGCGGCCGGGGAGGCCGGCGACCTGGGGCTCCCAGGACCAGGCCGCGACGGACCCGCCGTGCAGGAAGACGATCGTGTCGGTGTCGGTCGCTTCGGCGCCGTGTTCGAGGGGGTAGTTCATGACAGCGCCTCCACTGTTTCGGCCAGCCAGGCCAGCTCGGCCTCGGCGTGGCGGATCCCGTTCCGGAGGGTGGCGCGGCGGAGCTTTTGTGCGAGGTCGACGGGTTCGCCGCTGTCCTGCCCGACCAGGGCGGTGAGCCGGAACAGGACGGCATCCGCCTCGGCCCGGCGAGACTGGAGCAGCGCGGTCGCGGCCGGGATCCCGAGTTCGCCGACGAAGAAGACCCGCACCAGGAAGGCGTCGTGCGGGGTCTCCGGGGGCAGCGGCGAGGCCAGCCATCCGTGCAGGGCGGTCAGGCCGGTCGGGGTGATCCGGTGCAGGCGCCGGTCCGGACGCCCGTCCTGGATGATCACTTCCACCTCAGCGAGACCGTCGGCGACGAGGAGGGCCAGGGTGCGGTAGATCTGGGACTGGTCGGCGGACCAGAAGTGGGCGACAGACGCTTCGATGGTCTTCTTGAGGTCGTAGCCCGTGTGCGGTTTCAGCTCGAGGACCCCGAGGATGGCGAATTTCAGTGACATGGTTATATTAGACCATGCACATATAGGACTTAGCAAGTATCAAATTGGGACGAAAAGACACCCCTTTGTGGGGGAAGTGCGACCGGCCAACCGAGCCCCCGTTTCAGTACTCTGAGTATGCAGGCCTTGTGTTTCACGTCGAGCTAACCGACTGCTCGGTGTTCGTGAGGGGACGTACCCGAGTTTGCTCTTAGCGGCGGCACTGATATCCGCCTCACTGACCTTCCACACGGTCAGTGAGCCCCTCGGGGTGCACTCGCTCACGCCCCCGGCGGTGAGCGCCAGGGTCTCGGCCGCCCCGGCACCGGCGGGCGCCGTCATCCTGTCCACGCCGCTCCGACTGGACCTCGCGGTCTCCGGGGAGCCAGGGGTCGCCGGGCAACCGGCCAGCTCCGTGCAACCGGCGGCCTCACTGGTCGCGGGGGCGGACGCCGCTCTCGAATCAGTGCGACGGATGTCCGGGGCCAGCCTCCTCGCCGGCCTGTCCCGGCTGTCCGTCGGCGACATTTCCACCTTCGTCGCCGAGTTCCCCGGCCAGGTCGACTCCCTGCTGGCCGTGCCCCCCGCCGCAACCGAGGTCACCGGGTGGTGGACCGGACTGGACGGCACCGAGCGGTCGTCCCTCCTCGCCGGGGCGCCCCGGCTGGTCGGCAACCTCGACGGGATCCCCTTCCGCGAACGCGGGCGGGCCAACGCCCGCTACCTGGGCCAGAGCCTGGCCGCGGTGGACCGCCGGCTCGCGGGCACGCTCGACGACGCGGCCCGGGACGCCGCCACGCGCGAGCGCGCCATCCTGACCCAGGTGCAGGCCGCTCTCCGCCCAACCGACGGGGGTCCGCGGCGATCCCTGATCCTCCTCGACACCGTGGCGGGGGGCCGGGCCGCCATCGCCCTGGGCAACCCGGACACCGCCGCATTCGTCAGCTACCTCGTGCCGGGCATGAACTACGGGGTAGAACCCCAGATCGTGAACTGGACCGCGACCGCGGAAACCCTGTACGCCGAACAGCGCGCCGTCCTCGCCGAGCGGGCAGCGAGCGCCCGCGGATCGGTCGCCGCGAGCATCTCCGTCGTCTCCTGGATCGGCTACGAGGCCCCGGACCTGTTCAGCGTCGGGGGCCTCGACCACGCCGTCGCCGGCGCCGACTTCCTCGAGAAGTACTCGCAGGGCATCCGCTCGGACCGTGCCGGCGACCAGCCCTTCGTCTCGGTGTTCGCGCACTCCTACGGCTCCACGGTCGCGCTCACGGCCCTGTCCCGCGGATCGTTCGAAGTCGACGCGCTGGTCCTGGTCGGTTCTCCCGGCAGCCAGATCCAGTCCGTCGACAGCCTGAGCGTGGCCAACGGCAACGTGTTCGTGGGGAAGGCCGACTGGGACCCGGCGGTCAACAGCGCCTTCTTCGGCAGCGACCCGGGTGCGGAATCGTACGGCGCCCGGCCGCTGGGGGTGTACGGAGCGCCCGACCGGCTCACCGGGACCTGGCTCTCCGGTTCGCTCGGACACAACGCCTATTTCGACCGGGGCAGCGAGTCACTGCACAACATGGCCCTGATCGGAACGGACAACGCGGATCTGGTCACCAACGGCTCCGAATAGAATTGGGGAATCCACCTCGACGATAATCGGAGCAACATGTCTGAAATCACGGCCGAGCAGGTAGCGCATTTGGCCAACCTCGCCCGGATCGACCTCAGCCCGGAGGAGATCAACCGCCTCACCACGGAACTCGGCCAGATCGTCGATTCCGTCGCGAAGGTGGCCGAAGTGGCCACCCCTGACGTTCCAGCGACCAGTCATCCGATGCCGCTGACCAACGTTTTCCGCCCCGACACGGTCGTTCCCTCGCTCACCGTCGAACAGGCGCTCTCCGGCGCGCCCGACCACGACGGCGACAAGTTCCGAGTGCCCGCGATCCTGGACGAGGAGTGACCATGACCAACCTGATCAAGCTGTCTGCCGCCGACCTGTCCGGCCTGCTCGCCGACCGATCGGTGAGCTCCGTCGAAGTGACGCGCGCCCACCTCGACCACATCGCGGCCATCGACACCGATGTGCACGCCTTCCTGCACGTGGCCGGGGACGCCGCCCTCGCCACCGCGGCCCGGATCGACGCCCGCCGCGCCGCCGGCGAGGTCCTCGGCCCGCTCGCCGGGGTGCCGATCGCCATCAAGGACGTGCTCGCCACCCAGGACATGCCCTCCACGGCCGGCTCGAAGATCCTCGAGGGCTGGATCCCGCCCTACGACGCCACCGTCGTCAGACGCGTGCGCGACGCCGGGCTGATTCCCCTCGGCAAGACCAACATGGACGAGTTCGCGATGGGCTCGTCGACCGAGTTCTCCGCGTACGGTCCGACCCACAACCCGTGGGACCTGGACCGGATCCCCGGCGGGTCGGGAGGCGGCTCTGCCGCCGCGGTGAGTTCCTTCGAGGCTCCCCTCGCCCTCGGCAGTGACACCGGCGGTTCCATCCGCCAGCCGGCTGCCGTCACCGGCTCGGTCGGCGTCAAGCCCACCTACGGCGGAGTGTCCCGCTACGGCTCGATCGCGCTCGCGTCCTCGCTCGACCAGGTCGGCCCCGTCACCCGCACGGTCTACGACGCGGCCCTGCTGCACGATGTGATCGGCGGGCACGACCCGCTCGACTCGACCTCGCTCACCGATTCCTGGCCGTCGATGGCCGCCGCCGCCCGCGCCGGACTGGCCGACGGCGCCCTAAAGGGCGTTCGGGTCGGCGTGATCAAGGAGCTCGCCGGCGAGGGAATCCAGCCAGGCGTCAAGCAGCGCTTCGAGGAGACGCTCGCCCTGCTCGCCCGTGCCGGAGCGGAGATCGTGCAGGTCAGCGCGCCCAACTTCGAGTATGCGATCGCCGCGTACTACCTGATCCTGCCCGCGGAGGCCTCGAGCAACCTGGCCCGGTTCGACTCGGTGCGCTTCGGCATCCGGGTCAACCCGGCCGAGGGCCCTCTCACCAGTGAGCGGGTGATGGCGGCCACCCGCGACGCCGGCTTCGGTCCCGAGGTCAAGCGCCGCATCATCCTCGGCACCTACGCCCTCAGCGCCGGCTACTACGACGCCTACTACGGCAGCGCCCAGAAGGTGCGCACGCTCATCCAGCGCGACTTCGACGCGGCCTTCGCCCAGGTCGACGTGCTGGTGTCGCCGAGCGCACCCACCACGGCCTTCAAATTCGGTGAGAAGATGACCGACCCGATGGCGATGTACCTCAACGACGTCACCACCATCCCGGCGAACCTCGCCGGCGTGCCGGGAATGAGCCTTCCGATGGGGCTCGCGCCAGAGGACGGGCTGCCCGTCGGCCTGCAGATCATGGCGCCGGCGAAACTGGATGCCCGCCTGTACACCTTCGGTGCCGCCGTCGAGCGCCTGCTCGAGGCCACCTGGGGGCACACCCTGCTCAGCCAGGCGCCCGAACTCGCGCCCACCGAAATGTTCGCCAGCGAAGAGGGAGTCGTCTGATGAAAAAGGCCGAACTGATGGACTACGACAAGGCCCTTGAACTGTTCGAGCCGGTGCTCGGCTTCGAGGTGCACGTCGAACTCAACACCAAGACCAAGATGTTCTGCGGCTGTGCCAACGAATTCGGCCAGGGTGCCAACACGAACACCTGCCCGACCTGCCTCGGCCTGCCGGGCGGGCTCCCGCAGGTGAACGCGAAGGCGATCGAGTCGAGCATCCGCCTGGGCCTCGCCCTCGGCTGCGAGATCGCGGAGTACTCCCGCTTCGCCCGCAAGAACTACTTCTACCCGGACACCGCGAAGAACTTCCAGACCTCGCAGTACGACGAGCCGATCGCGTTCAACGGTCAGCTCACCATCGAACTCGAAAGCGGACGCCTGGTCACGGTCGACATCGAGCGCGCGCACATGGAGGACGACGCCGGCAAACTCACCCACGTGGGTGGGGCAACCGGTCGCATCCAGGGTGCCGACTACTCGCTGGTCGACTACAACCGCGGCGGCGTGCCGTTGGTCGAGATCGTCACCCAGATGATCGAGGGCGGCGAGGCCGACTCCCCGGAGATCGGGCGCACCTACGTCGCCGCGATCCGTGAGATCGTGAAGGGCCTCGGCGTCTCCAACGCCCGGATGGAGGAGGGCAACGTGCGCTGCGACGCCAACGTCTCGCTCCGCCCGCGCGGCTCGAACATCCTCGGCACGCGCACCGAGACCAAGAATGTCAACTCCCTGCGTTCGGTCGAGCGTGCCGTGCGCTATGAGATCCAGCGCCAGGCGGCGCTGCTGGCCGCGGGCGGAACGATCACCCAGGAGACCCGGCACTGGCACGAGGACACCGGCATCACCTCGGCCGGCCGGCCCAAGTCGGATGCCGACGACTACCGCTACTTCCCCGAGCCCGACCTCGTGCCCGTCGCGCCGTCGCGGGAATGGGTCGAGGAGCTCCGTGCGACCCTGCCGGAGCCCCCGGCCGCCCGCCGCAAGCGGCTCCAGGCCGATTGGGGTTTCGCGAACCTGGAGTTCCAGGACGTCGTCAACTCCGACCTGCTCGACGCCGTCGAGGCCACCATCGCCGCCGGATCGGCAGCCCAGGCCGCCCGCAAGTGGTGGACCGGTGAGGTGGCCAGGCTCGCGAACGTGGCCGGCGTGGCCGCCGACTCCCTCGTTCACCCCGTTCAGGTTGCCGCGCTGATCGAACTCGTCGTGGCCGGAACGCTCACCGACCGCCTGGCCCGCCAGGTGCTCGAGGGCGTCATCGCCGGCGAGGGCACCCCGCTCCAGGTCGTCGAGCTGCGCGGTCTCGCGGTCGTGTCGGACGACGGCGCGCTCATCGCGGCGATCGACGAGGCCCTGGCCGCGCAGCCCGACGTGCTCGCGAAGATCCGCGACGGCAAGGTACAGGCCGCCGGCGCCGTGATCGGTGCCGTGATGAAGGCCATGCGCGGACAGGCGGATGCCGCCCGGGTGCGCGAGCTCGTGCTGGAGAGAGCCGGAACGGCGGAGTAATGGCATTCGGGAAGAAGCAACGGCCGGCCGAACCCGGGCGAACCGGGTTCGGCGTGGGGGTCCAGGTCGTGGTGCGGCTCGACCGCGGCAACTACCCGGATTCCCACGCGCCGGACCCGAGCGGGGTGATCGTGGCCGGTGGGGACATGGAAGGTGCCGCGCTCTACGCCCCGGTGACCCTGCGCGAGGCGGTCTGGGTCGTGCAATTCGACGAACCGTTCTACGGCCTCGACGGGTCGGGCCCGCACGAGTCCGCCCGGGTGACCCAGAGTCACCTCGAAGCGGCGCCGGAAGCATGAGCGTGACCCACGAGCGCCCGGCCGGCGCGGCGGACATCCGTCGCTGGCGACAGTACCTGGCCGACGAGCAGGCCGAGGCCGCGGTCTACCGCGACCTGGCCGCGCGCCGCACCGGCGAGGAGAAGGAAATCCTGCTCGCCCTCGCCGAGGCGGAGGGCCGCCACGAAGCGCACTGGCGCGGCCTTCTCGGAGACCAGGCCGGGACGCCCCGGCGCGGCGCCATGCGCACCCGCTTCCTGGGGTTCCTGGCCCGCCGGTTCGGCTCGGTGTTCGTGCTCGCCCTGGCCCAGCGGGCCGAGTCCCGTTCGCCCTACGACGACGACGCGGATGCCACCAGTACGATGGCCGCGGACGAACGCATCCACGAGGAGGTCGTGCGCGGGCTCGCGGCCCGCGGTCGCCAGCGTCTGGCCGGAACCTTCCGTGCCGCGGTCTTCGGCATCAACGACGGCTTGGTGAGCAACCTGGCACTGGTGCTCGGAATCGGAGCCACCGGGGTTCCGACGTCCACAATCCTGTTCACCGGCATCGCCGGGCTGCTCGCCGGCGCCCTGTCGATGGGAGCCGGGGAATACGTGTCCGTGCGCTCCCAGCGGGAACTGCTCGAGGCATCCACCCCGAACCCGGCGACCCGAACGGTTTTGTCCCACCTCGACCTTGCGGCCAACGAACTGACCCTGGTCTACCGAGCGCAGGGAATGAGCCCGGAGCGGGCCGAGGTGCACGCCCGGGAGGTGCTGCGCACGGTGGCCATCGCCACCGGTCCGGTCGACGTCGCTCCCCGGGGCGGGCTCTCGCCCGCGGTCGACGAGCACGAGGCGATCGGCACCGGCCTCGGCGCGGCCACGTCGAGTTTCTGTTTCTTCGCCTCCGGGGCGATCCTGCCCGTCCTGCCCTACCTGTTCGGGCTCAGCGGGCCCGCGGCGATCATCGTGGCCGCCGTGCTCGTCGGCCTCGCCCTGCTGGCCACCGGCGCAATCGTCGGGCTGCTCTCCGGCGGACCGCCTCTGAGACGAGCCCTCCGACAGCTGCTGATCGGATTCGGCGCCGCCGGCGTCACCTACCTGCTCGGATTGCTCTTCGGCACGTCGATGGCCTGATCGCCGTCGGTGATGGAGCTCGTTCAAAACCCCTGACGGCCTGCCCGCCGCCCCGGTGATGGAGCCTGTCGGTATCACCCCGGCCTCTCCTCCACAATGCGGGTGTGATCAGGTTATCCACACCCTGGTGTGGGGCCGGTTGGGGGCCGGGGAATGTCGGTGGCTGGTCGTAGTGTGCTCGTATGGCCACCCTGGTGAGCACCACCCAACAGCAGCTCGGACTGCTCTTTGACGCGGTCGCGGCAGCGGACAAGGCGATCGCCCGGTGCTTTGCCGTGCGGGCCGAGGCGGTCGACCGGGCCCGCCGGTTCAGCGCCGCGCAGGCCGGGTCGATTCCGCTCAGCCTGCAGTCCCGGTGGAGTCGCGAGGAGATCGCGCAGCGGGAACTCTCCAGCGAACTCGCCGCCACGCTGCGGATCCCGGAACGCACGGCGGAGACCCTCCTCGCCGAGAGCTAGGCGTTGGCCGAGGACCTCCCCGCCACCCGGGCCGCGTTGGCGGAGGGGCGGATCAGTTATCGGCATGCGCAGGCGATCGTCCAGCAGTCCTGGTCGATCCCGGTCGAGGGTTTGGCCGCGTTCGAACAGGCCCTGCTGCCCTCGGCGGAGCATCTGACGGTGGCCAAGCTCAAGCACAAGGCCCGGCTGCTGCGGGAACGGTTGCATCCGGAGACGATCACGGCGCGGCGGGCGAGGTCGATCACGGACCGCACCAGCGGGGTGACCCCCGAGTACGACGGGATGGCCACCCTGTATCTGACGACAGGGGCCGAGCTGGTGCAGGCGATCTTCCACCGGGCCAACGACCTCGCCGCCAGCCTCCAAAGCCCCGACGAGACGCGCACGCTCACCCAGGTGCGCACGGATGTGCTCAGCGACCTGTTGATCCACGGGGTCACCCCGACCGGCGTCGGCACCGGCGTCAAAGCGACCGTGCAGGTGACGGTGCCGGTGCTGACACTCCTCGGGCACAGCGAGGAACCCGGGTATTTGGAAGGGTATGGGCCAATTGACCCGGACACGGCGCGGGACCTGGCGTCGAAGGCGCCGAGCATCACCCGGTTGCTCACCCACCCCGAGACCGGGGTGATCCTCTCCGTCGGGAGGGACCGATACAAAACGCCCAAGGCGATGCGCCGCTTCCTCCGCCTCCGCGATGAAACCTGCCGGTTTCCAGGCTGCAACCGGCCAGCAAGGGGTGCCGAACTTGATCACTCCCATGACTGGGGGCTGCTCGGCGAGACCGCGCACGACAACCTCGCCCACCTCTGCAAACCCAACCACGCCCTGAAAACCCAAACCCGGTGGAGCGTCGCCCAGCAACCCGGCGGCATCCTCACCTGGACCTCCCCGACCGGGCGGGAGTTCATCACCGAACCCGCCACGATACTGCCGACCGTGCTCCCCACCGGGCCACCGAAAGCCGGCCCGCCGCCAGTCGGACCACCGACAGCCGCAGCGTCAGACCTCCCCGACGACCCGCCATTCTGACTCACGGTCCGGCGGCAGCCACCTGATCGGCGACTCCCGATCAGTGCGCGCGGTGGTCGACGAACGGCATCCGCGGCCCGCGCCGGGGCTTCCCGGCCACGCCGCTGTTCTCCAGCAGCCGCACCACCCGGAAGCGGTGCGGCCGCCACTGCTCCATGGCGGCCACCAGCTGCCGGTCGTCGAACTCCACGTCGAACAGGGCATGCCCGATGAACCCGGCCAGGTGGTAGTCGCCGACCGAGAGCGCATCCGCGTCGCCGAGGGCCCGCTGGGCGACCTCCGCTGCCGTCCAGACACCCACGCCCGGCACCGATCGGAGCCTGGACGCCGCCTCTTCCGGGGACAGCTCCACACAGCGCTCCAGCTGCCGCGCCACGGCCAGGACAGCCATCACGGTCCGTGACCGTTGAGGATCGACGCCGGCCTTGTGCCATTCCCAGGACGGGATCAGCTGCCAGGCGCGCAGGGTCGGCACGACCATCATGGGACCGGGGGTGGGGCCGGGGGCCGGCGTGCCGTACGCGTGCACCAACCGCCGCCACGATGCGGTCGCCTGCACGGCGATGACCCGCTGCTCGAGGATCGCCGGGATCAGCGCCTCCATCACCCGTCCCGTCTTCGGGATGCGCAGGCCCGGATGCCGCCGGTGCGCGCCGTCG
Source organism: Cryobacterium mannosilyticum (assembly GCF_004402705.1). Lineage (NCBI taxonomy): Bacteria > Bacillati > Actinomycetota > Actinomycetes > Micrococcales > Microbacteriaceae > Cryobacterium > Cryobacterium mannosilyticum. The sequence continues at coordinate 70,212 of NZ_SOFM01000009.1, forward strand.
AGTACCGGATGGGCGGGGCAGAACCCGGCCGGGTCATCATCCCGCCCGACCATCGCGGGTGCCGCGTCGATCGCGGCCCGGGCGCCGGCGCCCCAGGCCTGGCAGGTGATGGTGTGCAGGTCCGACTGCGCGAACCGCAGCGAGGCCGGTCCGTCGACGGTGAGTGTGGTGCGCCACAGCGACCCGTCGGCGGCGACCTGATAGGTCGGGTCGGCGCGGCCGCGCCGCAGGTGGGCGAGGGTGAGGGCGACGTCGGTCGGATGCCCGGGGTGCCAGGTGGAGGCGGCATCCGGGGAAATCGTGGGTGGGAGAGTCATCGTCCTCGTCGGGCGTAGCGATCCGACTCCCGGCGTGCCGCAGGGGCGAGCGTGCACTCGGGCAGACGCCGGGCAGAAGCGTCTTGATCGGAGCGATCGTTTCGCAAAAGTGTACGCCTTCGGCCGGCTGCGCGGCGGGTCGGCCGTGGCCGGGTGCCCGTAGCATGGACCGGTGCCGACGAGGCCCTGGCCACGAGCACCGGTCAGGCCGATCTGGTCGAGCAGAAGCGCGGGTTCTGGGTGGCCGGGCTCGGCATCTTCGCGCTCTGGAACCTGTTCACCCTGGTCGGTGCCCGCGCGGGCGACAGCCCGGTCTGCCCATCCTGGTCGCAGCCGTCGCGACCGGCCAGACCCTGAGCCTCGACTCCCGGGTGGGGGCACCCGGCCGGAGGCCGCCCTTGTAGAATCGTCCATGGCCCTGCGCCTCCAGGGACACCGCACCGGAGTCCCACGGGTGCCCCTGAACCGCCCCTCGAGAGGCAGCAATGAGCCTGATCCGGCTGAACGACGTCAGCGTCCGCTTTGAAAACGCGCAGATCTTGCGCGAGGCGTTCTTCCGCCTCGAAACCGGCGACAGGGTCGGCCTGATCGGCAAGAATGGGTCGGGCAAGACGTCGATTCTGAAGCTGGTCCTCGGCCAGGTCCTTCCGGACACCGGCACCGTCAGCCTCGACGCCGACATCAAGGTGGGCTACTTCTCCCAGTTCTCCGAGCTGAACGGCCAATCCACGATCCTCCAGGTGCTCGACGAGCTCTTCGCCCCGATCAAGGCCATCGAAGCCGAACTGGCGTCGATCGACGCGGCCATCGCCGCCGACCCGTCGGGCAGTGCGGAACTGGACCGGCTCATCCACCGCCAGGCAGAGCTGTTCGAGGACATGGACAGGCTCGACGGCTGGGACTACACCCGCCGCATCGACACCGCACTGACCACCTTGGGCTTCGACGAGGCCCACCGGGTCTGCTCGATCGACGAGCTGTCGGGCGGGTGGCGCAACCGCGCCGCCCTGGCCAAGATCCTGCTCGAAGGCCCCGACGTCCTCCTGTTGGACGAGCCCACCAACTACCTCGACGTGGCCGGTGTCGAATGGCTGGAAGCCTGGTTCCGCACCTTCCGGGGCGCCGCGATCATCGTCTCCCACGACCGCAGGTTCCTCGACGCCGTCGTCACCCGGATCATCGAGGTCGAGAACTTCCACCTGCACGAGTACCCGGGCAACTTCGGCGAGTATGTGGTGCAGAAACAGTTCAGGCTCAAGAACCTGGAACAGCAATTCGTGCACGAATCAGAACTGCTCGCCTTCGAAGCGGAGGGGATCGCCGACCGCCGGGAGGCCGCGAAGGCTGCCACCCGGGACCTCGGAAACCAGCTGGCAAAGATCAAGAAGGCCCGCACGCCGCGACCCGTCGACCAGATCATCACCGAGATCTACGGTGGCCTGCACGTGAAGGATGTCCTCTGCCGGGTCGAATCGCTCGGCAAGTCCTACGGCGACAAGGTGCTCTTCCAGGGGCTCAGCTTCGAGATCAGGCGGGGCAACCGGATCGTGGTCCTCGGCGCCAACGGCAGCGGGAAGACCACCCTGCTCCGGGTGCTCACGGGCGAGGAACGGGCCGACTCCGGCGAGGTAGCCTGGGCGAGCGGGACCGCCGTGGTGTCCTACAACCAGGTCCTCGCCGAACTCGACGACACCGACACGGTCACCCACGCCGTCAACGCGATGCCCGGCAGCCTGGCCTTCACGGCGACCCGGAAGTCCGTCGGCCGGTTCCTGTCGATGTTCCAGTTCTCTGAGGCCGACCTCAAGCAGAAGATCGGCAACCTGTCCGGCGGCCAGCGTGCGCGCGTCGCGATGGCGCAGTGCCTGCTCTCCGGCGCATCCGTGCTGCTGCTGGACGAACCGACCAACCACCTCGACATGTCCAGCACCCAGGTGATGGAGCGGGCGCTGCTGCACTTCCCCGGCGCCGTGGTCGTGGTCAGCCACGACCGCTTCTTCAGCGACAAGATCGCCAACCGGCACCTCGTCTTCGGCGGCGACACCGCGGCGCCCGGTGAGATCGAGGTGCGCGCGGCCTGATGGTGGCCGGGTCGCGTCGTGCGGCCTACGCTAGCGGTCATGGGAGCCAATGCCGACAAGCCGATCCTGCTCTTCGAGACGGTGGCCGACTGGGAAGCGTGGTTGGAGCAGAATGCCGGCCATGACGGAGTGAGACTCCAATTGCGCAAGAAGAAATCCGTCGTACCCGGGATCACCTATCCGCTGGCGTTGGAGAGCGCGCTCTGCTTCGGCTGGATCGACGGGCAGGCCGGGTCTCTCGACGACGACTACCATCTGCAGGTCTTCACCCCGCGGCGCGCCCGCAGCGTGTGGTCGCAGCGCAACCAGGGCCTGGTCGCCGCGCTCATCGCGGACGGGCGGATGCGCCCCGCCGGCCACGCGGAGATCGACCGGGCCAGGGCGGACGGCCGGTGGGAGGTGGCTTACCGCCAGAAGGACAGCCCGGTGCCCGAGGACCTCCGGGTGGCCCTCGACGCCAACCCTGCCGCCTCGTCGGCGTTCGCGACACTGGACTCCCAGAACCGGTTCGCGATCCTGTTCCGCATCAACGCTGTGAAAAGAGCCCAGACCCGCGCCGCGAAGATCGCGGGCTACGTGGAGATGCTCGCGGACGGCCGCGCGATCTACCCGCGATGAGCCTCCGGCGAACGGATGCCTAAGGAGCCAGGTCGCGCCGGCGGAACGCCGTCGTTCCCGCGGCCAGGAACGCGACCGCGACCACCGTGAGCCAGAGCAGGCCGTCGAGGTTCGGATCGGGCCCTGGGAGGAGCGGCGAGTGCGCGAACGGGCTGAGGTCGATGACCATTTGGGGCACGCCCCACAGTGTGCCGAACTCGCCGGCCAGGATGAACGCGATGTAGGCGACCCAGGCGCCCGCGGTGGCCCGGGGCCAGAGGCCCCAGATGAGGATGGCCAGTCCCACCACGACCCACGCGGCCGGGATCCTCGCGATCGCCGCGATCGTGACCCGGGCGATCTGGCTCGGATCATCCACGGCGAGGGCATGACCGGCGCCCGTTCCGGCACCGGCGATGATCAGCAGCCAGGCGACACCGGCGAGGGCCAGCCCGCCGTGAGCGGCGAGCATCCGGACCCGCCCGACCGACGTCGCGAGGAGCGCCTCCGCGTGCCCCGCGGCTTCCTCGCCCCGGAGCCGGGACACCGCGACGATGCCGTAGGCGGCGACGAAGGTGCCGAACAGCCCGATCTCGGCGGCGAGGAAGGCATCCGTCAGACCCTGCTTGCCGCCGAGCTGTTCGATGATCGCCTTCATACCGGGGGAGTTGAGAAGCTCGGCAACCGTGTGCGCGATCGTGCCGAGAACCGGGCCCAGGATGGCCAGTGCGATGGTCCACGCCAGCAGCGTGGGGGCCTGCAGGCGCCAGGCCAGGCCGAGCGGCGTCCCCAGCCGGCCCGCTGCAGGACCGGAGCGCTCGGTGATCATCCCGCTGCCGAGGTCCCGGCGACGACGCAGGAGGAACGCCGCGGCCGCGGTCACCGCCGTGGCGGCCAGGGGCAGTGCCAGGACGCCCCAGTGGTCACCCGCGAACGCCCTGATCTGCTGATTCCACCCGATCGGCGACAGCCAGGACAGCCAGCCTGGTCCGGCTTCGGAGAGGTCACCGACCGCCCGGAGCATATAGGCGGCCCCGATCCCCGCCAGGGCCAGCCCGCTGGCGGCTCGTGCGCCCGTGGTGACCTGCGCGGTCGCTGCGGCCAGGCCGGCGAAACAGGCCCCCGTGACCGCCCAGCCGGCGCCGAACGCCACCGAACCGGCCGCAGGCAGGCCCGCGGCGAGGAGCCCCGCGGCGGTGGCCGCCCCGATTGCCGCGCTGGCCCCGATGGCGACGATCAACGCCGCGGCGAGCGGGGCCGAGCGCCCGACCACGCCGGCGCCGACAAGCTCGAGCCGTCCCGACTCCTCCTCGGCGCGGGTGTGCCGGATCACGACGACCACCATCAGGATCGCCACGGCCACCGCACCGAAGACGGCGGGTTTGAACATGGCCAGCGCGCCGAGCGAGGCGGGATCGTAGATCCGCCCGTACATGGCCACGATCGCGGCGGACGCGTTGACCGCCCCGGCCGCCTCGATCCGGGACGCCGGATCGGGGTACAGGCCCGCGGTCGCCGACGCGGACGAGGCGGCGATCCCGGCGAATCCGAGAACGGACCCGAGCAGCAGCCAGCGGTCCCGGCGCAGTGCCAGACGAAGCAGGCTGCCCGTGCCCCGCAGCTGGCTGCTCACCTCCGTACGCTCTCGTAGTGGCGCAGGAACAGCTCCTCCAGGGTCGGCGGGCTGCTCGTCAGCGAGCTGACCCCTGCCGCGCTGAGCGCGGCGAGCAGCCCGGGGAGTCCGGCCGTTTCCACGCTCGCCGTGATGCGGTTGCCGGTCACCACCACCTCGTGCACGCCGGGCATCGCGGCGAGACCGGCCGGCACCGCCGGCACCTCGGCCTGGATCACCGTGCGGGTCAGGTGCCGCATGGCGGCGATGGATCCGGTCTCCACGACGGCGCCATTTCGGATGATGCTGACCCGGTCGCACAACGCCTCGACCTCGGCCAGGATGTGGCTGCTCAGCAGCACCGTGCGCCCGGCGGTGCGCAACTCCTGCACGCAGGAACGGAAGGTGGCCTCCATCAGCGGGTCCAGGCCGGAGGTCGGTTCGTCCAGGAGCAACAGCTCGACGTCGCTGGCCAATGCGGCGATCAACGCCACCTTCTGCCGGTTGCCCTTCGAGTAGGTGCGGCACTTCTTGGTGGGATCCAGCTGAAACCTCTCCAACAGGTCGGCGCGCCGCACCGGGTTGAGTCCGCCGCGCAACCGGCCGAGCAGATCGATGACCTCTCCGCCGGACAGAGACGGCCAGAGCGTCACATCCCCGGGCACATAGGCCAGGCGGCGGTGCAGGTCGACCGCGTCGGACCACGGGTCGCCCCCGAGCAACGCCACCTCTCCGGAGTCGGCCCGGAGAAGCCCCAGCAGGATGCGCAGGGTCGTCGTCTTCCCCGAACCGTTCGGTCCCAGGAAGCCGTGAACCTCGCCGACCTCCACAGCCAGGTCGAGGCGATCCAGGGCCCTGACCTTGCCGAAACTCTTCGTCAGGCCCCGCACACTGATGGCTTCGCTCATATTTCACACCCTACTCAGCCTGACGGGCGCGGACGAGAGGGGCCATGATGGCGGCGAAGCGCATTGTGACCCGACCGCAACATCGGAAACCGGACGAAGTTACATCCGCTTCCATATGATTTAGCGACAAGGACGAGCGAGGAGGCCCCGTGGCTGCTGACCGACCAGCGATCCGGTTGACCGGGTTGACCAAGACGTTCGGCGCGGTCAACGCCGTCGACGGGGTCGACCTCGACATCGCGGAGGGGGAGTTCTTCTCCATGCTCGGGCCGTCCGGCTCGGGCAAGACGACCGTGCTCCGCCTGATCGCCGGATTCGAACAGCCCACCAGCGGCACGGTGTCCCTCTTCGGCCAGGACGTCACGGAGCGCGCGCCATTCGACCGTGACGTCAACACGGTCTTCCAGGACTACGCCCTCTTCCCGCACATGAGCGTGCTCGACAACGTCGCCTACGGACTCCGGGTGCGCGGGATGCCGAGACGCGAACGGCACGCACTGGCCAGGGAAGCGCTCGCCACCGTGCGCCTCGAGGGTTACGGCGACCGTAAACCAGGTCAGTTGTCCGGCGGCCAGCGCCAACGGGTCGCCCTCGCCAGGGCGACGGTGGTGCGCCCCAAGGCGCTGCTCCTCGACGAGCCGCTCGGTGCCCTCGACCTCAAACTCCGGGAACAGATGCAGGTCGAGCTCAAGGAACTGCAGCGCGAACTCGGGATCACCTTCATCTTCGTCACGCACGACCAGGAGGAAGCCCTCACCCTCAGCGACCGGATCGCGGTCTTCAACGAGGGCCGGATCGAGCAACTCGGCAGTCCGGCCGAGATCTACGACAAACCGGTCTCACCGTTCGTCGCCGCGTTCGTCGGCACCTCCAACATCCTCGACGACACCCTGTCCAGGCTGGTGCTCGGGCGCGGCGGCATCCACTCCGTGCGGCCGGAGAAGATGAGCATCGGCCGCGAGGGCACCGCCATCCACACCGACCGCGAGGCGGCGGGCGTCCTCGCCGAGGTCATCTACGTGGGCAGCAGCACCCGCCTGATCGTCGACCTCGACATCGGCACGCGCGTCACCGTGCTCGAACAGAACGACGCCGACCGGGTCGGCGAAGACGAACGCGGATCCCGGGTGCAGGTGGGCTGGGACGAACGCGACACGGTGGCCCTGGCCGCCGGCCCGGTTGCCTCCGACGACCTTCCCCCGCTCACCAGACCAGAACCTGCAACACGCTAACTCGAATGGAGACCGCAATGAATCGCTCTACTCCCCGTCGTCGCACGAAGACGTCGGCCACCCTCGCCGGGCTGGCCATCCTCTCCGTCGCCCTCCTGACCGCCTGCGGCACGACCTCGGCCGGCAACGGCGGAAGCACGGGGGCCAAGGCCCCGACGAAACTCGGCACCAACGAAGGGGCGGTGTCGATCCTCGCCTGGCCGGGCTACGTGGAGGACGGCAGCAACGACCCGGCCGTCGACTGGGTCAGCGCCTTCCAGGACGAGACCGGGTGCAAGGTCACCAGCAAGACCTACGGCACCTCGGACGAGGCGTTCAACCTGATGAAGACCGGCGACTACGACGTGGTCGCGGCATCCGGCGACGCCTCGCTTCGTCTCGTCGCGGCCGGCGACGTCGCCCCCGTGAACACCGACCTGATCCCCAACTACGCCGGCGTCTACGACTTCCTCAAACTGCAGGCCTGGAACAGCGTCGACGGCGTCTCCTACGGGGTGCCGCACGGCTACGGGGCGAATCTGCTCATGTACACAACGGACGCCGTGACCCCGGCGCCCACGTCCTGGGACGTCGTGTTCGACAAGTCCTCGGCCTACAAAGGCAAGGTCACCGCCTACGACTCGCCGATCTACATCGCGGATGCCGCCATGTACCTGATGAGCCACCAGCCCGACCTCGGCATCAAGAACCCCTACGCCCTCGACGAGAAGCAGCTGGCCGCGGCCGTGGACCTCCTCAAGGTGCAGCGCCCGAACATCGGCGAGTACTGGTCGGACTACCTCAAGTCGATCCAGGCATTCGAGACCGGGGACACCGTCGTCGGCACGACCTGGCAGGTCATCCGCAACTCCCTGGCCCCGGGCACCAAGGCGGAAGTCGTCGTGCCCTCCGAGGGAGTCACCGGTTGGTCGGACACCTGGATGGTCGCGGCGAAGGCGAAGAACCCGAACTGCGCGTACGCCTGGCTGAACTACATCAGCAGTCCGAAGGCCAACGCCCAGGCCACCGAGTACTTCGGCGAGGCACCCTCCAACCAGAAGGCCTGCGACTTCATGTCCAACCCTGACCAGTGCTCGCTCTTCCACGCCGGCGACGCCGACTACGCGTCGAAGATCTGGTATTGGACCACCCCGATCGCCACCTGCGTCGACGGCCGCACCGACGTGAAGTGCACCGACTACGCCGCCTGGACCACCGCCTGGCAGGAGATCAAGGGCTGACGCGCGGGCCATCCACCCTCCGTTTGAGCCGCGTCCGGCGAGAGAAAGACACCATGACCGTTGACACTCCGACCCGGCCCGCCGGCCGGCCGATCGTTCCCGCCCCGCGGGACACGGTCGCCCGGCGGGGCTCGGTCTTCCTGAGCAGGCATCCGAGGCTGCGCCTGTCGCTGCTGCTGTCGGCGCCGATGTTCTGGCTGGGCCTGGTCTACATCGCGGCCCTGGCTGCCCTGTTGATCACCGCGCTCTGGACGGTCGACACCTTCACCGGCACAATCTCGCAGACCTGGACTCTCGACAACATCGTCGCGGTGCTCACCGGGTCGCTCTACCAAACGGTCACCCTCCGTACGCTCGGGGTGGCCCTGATGGTGACCCTCGTCGACATCCTGATCGCCCTGCCGATCGCGTTCTACATGGCCAAGGTGGCCAGCGCCCGACTGCAACGGGTGCTCGTGATCGCGGTGCTGATGCCGCTCTGGGCGAGCTATCTCGTCAAGGCCTACGCCTGGCGCTCCGTGCTCTCCCGGGACGGGATCTTCGAATGGCTGGCGGCGCCGTTCGGCGGTCACACCCCGGGCTACGGCCTGCCCGCGACCATCATCACGCTGTCCTACCTGTGGCTGCCGTACGTGATCCTCCCCATCTACGCGGGGCTCGAGCGGGTGCCGGACTCGCTGCTGGAGGCATCCGGAGACCTGGGCGGCAAGACCTGGTCGACGCTGCGCCTCGTGGTGCTGCCGATGATCTGGCCGGCCATCATCGCCGGCTCGATCTTCAGCTTCAGCTTGTCGCTCGGCGACTACATCACGGTGAACATCGTCGGCGGGGCCAACCAGATGCTCGGAAACCTCGTCTACACGAACGTCGGCGCGGCCAACAACCTGCCGCTCGCCGCGGCCATCGCGTTGATCCCGATCGTGATCATCTTCGCCTACCTCGCCGCGGTACGCCGCACCGGTGCGCTGGAAAACCTGTAGGGGCCATCATGAGACTGAGCCGCCCAGCCCGGGGCCTTCTGGCCGCGATCACGATCGTCGTGCTCGCGGCAATCTACCTGCCGCTTGTCGTGGTGCTCGTCAACTCGTTCAGCACGAGCACGAGCCTGACCTGGCCGCCGCCCGGCTTCACCCTGGAGTGGTGGGTGAAGGCCTTCGGCAACGCGGGCGCGCTCGATGCGGTGCTGACCAGCGTGCAGGTCGCGCTCGCCGCCACCGTGATCTCCCTGGTGCTCGGCACGCTGGCCTCCCTGGCCCTGCAGCGCTTCGAGTTCTTCGGGCGGGAGGCGGTGAGCCTGCTGGTGATCCTGCCGATCGCGCTGCCCGGCATCATCACCGGCATCGCGCTCAACAACGCGTTCCGCACGATCCTCGGCGTGCAACTCTCCATCGTCACCGTGATCGTCGCCCACGCCACGTTCTGCATCGTCACGGTGTTCAACAACGTGATCGCGCGCCTCCGCCGGCTCGGCACGAGCTACGAGGATGCGTCCGCCGATCTGGGCGCGGGGGTATGGACGACCTTCCGGCTGATCACGTTCCCCCAGCTGCGATCCGCGCTGTTCGCGGGTGGGCTGCTGGCGTTCGCCCTGTCCTTCGACGAGATCATCGTCACGACCTTCACGGCAGGGTCGTCGGTGAAGACCCTGCCGCTCTGGATCCTCGACAACCTGTTCCGGCCGAACCAGGCCCCCGTGGTCAACGTGATCGCCGTCGTGCTCGTGCTGGTGTCGATCGTGCCGATCTACATCGCCCAGCGCATCGCCGGGGCTGAGAAGATCGCCCGGTAGGGCACCCGTCCGGTCGAGACCCCGAGTCTCGGCACTAGACCCGCGCGTCCCGCCCGGTCAGGGCGAGCAGCCGCGACTGCAGCGGGGCATCCTCGGCGATCGGCACAGGGGAGGCGAAGAGGCCGCTGGCCTCCAGCGTGTCCCGCTGCGGCTCGAAGACCGTCCAGACGGCCTCGACGAGCGACCCGTCGAGCGTGTCGTCTGCGGTCGTCGCCCGGGCGAGGTCCCAGGTGTGGATGGCGACCTCGGAGACCTGCTCTCGCAGGTAGTCGAGTGCGGTCACGGTGTCATAGGACAGGGTCACAGGGGCGTCCAGCGGCGTCGCCCGCCACGCGGCGGTCGCTGCCTCCGAGTAGGTGCGCCATTCGGCGGCCAGGTCCGCACCCAGCGGAGCCAGCGCGCGGCGGGCCTCGAGCGGGGAGAGCCCGCTGAGCAGGGGCGGGATCCACTGTTGCTCGAGCACCACATGGCGCACGAGGTCCCGCACGGTCCAGTCGGCGTCGGGCGTGGCCTGGTCCCACTCGGTGATCCGGTCCATCCGGGCGGTGAACTCGTCGTGGGCCAATTTCTGCAGCGCAATCCAATCGTGCGTCATGGGTGCTCCTTTCGTTGTCGAGTGCAACCGAGTTCGGCCCGCCCGCATTCCGGGAGACGACATCGGATGCCGGGAATCGGGTGGCGCGCGAAGGCCGCCGAGTGGGTTAGGGTCGCTCCATGAGCAGGCAGGACGGAAGCGACCGCACGGTCTCGGCGGCATCCGTCGACGACAGCACCGCGACCCTGCTGCACGTCGACCTCGACGCGTTCTTCGCCTCCGTGGAACTGCTCGACCACCCCGAACTCGTCGACAAGCCCGTGATCGTGGGGCACCGCTCCGGCCGGTCCGTCGTCACCGCGGCGAACTACGTGGCCCGGCGCTACGGGGTCAACTCGGCCATGCCGATGGCACTCGCGTTGCGCCGCTGCCCGGCCGCGATCGTGCTCGAGCCCCAGATGAGCCGGTACAAGCATTTCTCGGACCAGGTGATGGGCATCTTCGGCGACATCACGCCGCTGGTCGAACAGCTCGGCATCGACGAGGCGTTCCTCGACGTTGCGGGCGCCCGACGGCTGCACGGTTCGCCGGCCGTGATCGGGGCCCTGATCCGGCGCACCGTGGAGGCCGAGACCGGGCTCACCTGCTCCGTCGGCGCCGCGTCGACCAAGTTCGTGGCCAAGATGGCGTCGGGGCGCGCCAAACCCAACGGGCTGCTCGTGATCCCGGCGGAGGAGACCCTCGCCTTCCTGCATCCGCTGCCCGTCGGTGCCCTCTGGGGGGTCGGCCAGACGACCGAGGCCTCGCTGCTGCGGCTCGGCCTGCGTCAGATCGGCGATGTGGCCCGCACCCCGCTCGCGGTGCTGCAGAAGACCGTGGGGGAGGCGTCCGGACGCAAACTGCACGACCTGGCCTGGGGGCGGGACCCGCGTACGGTCACCACCGAGCGTGAGGAGAAGAGCGTCGGCCACGAGGTCACCTTCGAGCACGACGTCACGGATGTCGCCCGCCTGCGGAGCGAATTGCTGCGCCAGTCCGATGCGGTGGCGGCCCGGCTTCGCGGCGCAGGCCTCGTCGGCCGGTGCGTGGTGCTCAAACTGCGCTACGCGGACTTCAGCACGGTGACCCGGTCGCGCACGCTCGCGGAGGCCACCGACGTCGGCCGGCGGATCTATGAGGAGGCTGCGGCCAGCTTCGACACCCTCGCCGCCTCGGGCATCCGAGTGCGCCTGATCGGGGTGCGCGTCGAGCAACTGGGCGACGGTGACGGTCAGGGCCTCGGCCTGTGGGACCCGGACGACGACTGGCGGGGAGCCGAGCGGGCCGTTGACACGGTCACCGCCCGGTTCGGGCGGGGCGCGGTGCGTCCGGCCTCGTTGCTCAAACCCGACAAGGGGTAGCCTGAGGGCATGACTAGCCTGCCAGAGAAGCTCGCAGAAATTTCCCGTTCCGCCGGCGTGAAGACCGCCTACGGCGACCCCGTTCAGGTGGACGGCATCAGCCTGGTGCCCGTCGCCCTCGTCTACTACGGCTTCGGCGGCGGCGAAGGCGATTCCGCGGAGAGCGGCAAGGGCAGCGGTGGCGGCGGCGGCGGAATGTCCCTCCCGATCGGCGCCTACGTGAAGTCGGGCGGTTCGCTGCGTTTCGAGCCGAACGTGATCTCGTTGCTCGCCGTCGGCATCCCGTTCGTCTGGGTGGCCGGCAAGGCGATCTCCCGCGTCATCCGCGCGCTGAAGCGCTGACGCGCCAGGGCACTCGGGTCGTCGAGACCGACCGTTCAGTTGACGAAGACGTCGGGGACGCCGTCGCTGTCCTCGTCGAGCCGTTCCTTCGCTTCGACCAGTCGGTAGTGCCGGTTCCGTGCGCGCAGCACGACCGTGGCGAGGAGCGCGGCGAGCAGTGACCCGGTCAGGATGGCCACCTTGGCGTGGTCGTCCAGCACCGTGCCGTGACCGAATCCGAGTTCGCTGATCAGCAGCGAGACCGTGAATCCCACCCCGGCGAGCATCGCCACCCCGATCACGTCGACCCAGGCCAGGTCAGGGTCCAGGGTTCCCCTTGTGGTCCTGGTGACCAGCCAGGTGGCGAAGAGGATGCCCACCGGCTTCCCGACGACCAGGGCGACGACGATACCGATGGCAATCGGGTCGGTCAGGGTCTTCGTGAGTCCCTCGGCGCCGCCGATGCTCACCCCGGCGGAGAAGAACGCGAACACGGGCACGGCGAAACCCGCCGAGATAGGGCGGATGCGGTGCTCGAGTGTCTGGGCGAGGCCGGGACCGGCGTCAGGGCCGCCCCCCTTCCGGCTGCGCAGCACCGGCACGGCGAAGCCGAGCAGCACGCCGGCGACCGTGGCATGGATGCCGGAACCGTGCACGAGGGCCCAGACGAGCAGCCCGATCGGCAGCAGGATGAGCCAGCCCGCCCAGGTCTTCCTGCCGAAGAAGTTCGAGTGCCGGTGGGTGAGGTAGGCGAAGAGGGCCAGCGGCACGACGGCCAGGAGGAGCATCATCGGCTGGATGTCAGTGGAGTAGAAGAACGCGATGATCCCGATGGCGAGCAGGTCGTCGACCACGGCGAGCGTGAGCAGGAAGATGCGCAGTGCGCTTGGCAGGTGGGAGCCGATCACGGCGAGGACGGCGACGGCGAAGGCGATGTCGGTGGCGGTGGGCACGGCCCAGCCGCGGAGCGCTTCCGGTCCGCCGCCGATGTTGATGGCCACGAAGAACAGGGCCGGGGTGATGACACCGCCGATCGCGGCCGCCACGGGGACGACGGCGCGGCTGAAGGTGCGCAGGTCGCCGGCGACGAACTCGCGCTTCAGCTCGAGACCGGCGATGAAGAAGAAGATGGCCAGAAGGCCGTCGGCCGCCCACGTGCCGAGGCTGAGCTTCAGGTGCCACGGCTCGAAACCGACCTCGAAGTCGCGCAGCGAGAAGTAGAAGCCGGCGGCCGGGGTATTGGCAAGAATGAGGGCGACAACGGTCGCCGCCAGGAGCAGGGCGCCGCCCACGGTCTCCTTGCGCAGGATCTGCGCGACGTGGAGGTGCTCCAGGTAGCTGCTCCGGCGGAAGATCTGCGCCCTGGTCTCTTCGGCGGGGGCGGACGGAGATGGTGGGTTCACGGGAGATCCTCTGGATTTCGGCTCGGCTCTAGGGCGTCGACCAGGCTTCCCGACTCACCGCTTCCAGCGTACACGGGGTCGGTTCCGGAGCCAGGCCGGCAGGTGCCAGGGGCCGCTCACTGGAAGCCCGCGCAGGAGCCGGCGCCGGCGCAGGATGAAGCGGCGTAGCAGCACGATCAGCAATGCCGCGAGCAGCAGGGGGACGGCGACGCTCACCCTGGGACGACCGGACGGGTCGACCGACCGTATCCGGTCCGGGCGCGGATTCGAGTCATCGTCCGAGTCTACGCGGCGGTCTATACTCGACTACGAACACGGGAGTCCGGTCAACCGGGCTGAGAGGAAGCTTCGGAAAGCTTCGACCGTCGAACCTGATCTGGATCATGCCAGCGCAGGGAGGCAGATTATCTCGTACCCGTGCCCTGTTTTCTCTACGGAAAGGGCACGAACAGTGCACACTGAAACCATCATCGCCACCCGGTCGGTCTCACGGAAATGGCGGGTCGTCGACATCGTCATCGCCAGCGTCATCGGCGTGGCCAGCGGCTTGATCTTCGTGGTCTGGAACCAGGCCTACAACCCGCTCAGCGGGCTGCTCACCCCGCTCCTGCCCGGACTCCAGGCCCTCCTCGGAGGCGGCTGGCTGTTCGCCGGGGTGCTCGGCGGCCTGATCATCCGGAAGCCCGGGGCTGCCCTCTATACCGAGCTGCTCGCAGCCGTGGTCTCCACCCTCGTGGGCGGCACGGCCTGGGGTGCCACCATTCTCGTCTCCGGGGTGGTCCAGGGCCTTGGGGCCGAACTGGTGTTCGCGATCTTCCTCTACGCCAACTACCGCCTGTACGTTGCCCTGTTGGCCGGCGCCGGCGCCGGGCTCGCCCTGGCGGTCAACGACCTGCTGTTCTGGTACCCCGGTTCCGCGGCGCCGTTCATCACGATCTACACGCTCTCCTCCGTCCTCTCCGGCATCGTCGTGGCCGGTCTGTTGTCCTGGTTGGCCATGCGCGGCCTGGCCCGCACCGGGGCGCTGTCCCGGTTCGCCGCCGGCCGGGCGGTTCGTGCCTCGAACTAGGGCGCGGAAACGATGACCGCCGCGAATTCGCCGACCTCCCGGGGTGCGTCCGTCGACGCCCGGGGGTGGGGCTGGCGGCACGCCGGACGCACCGGCTGGGCCGTCTCCCGGCTCGACCTGCGAATCGAACCCGGCGAACGCGTGCTGCTGCTCGGCGCGTCCGGGGCGGGGAAGTCGACACTGCTGCACGCACTGGCCGGCGTACTCGGCGGCGACGATGAGGGCGAACAGCACGGCAGGCTGCTGGTCAACGGTGGCGAGCCGGCCGCGGCCCGAGGCCTGGCCGGGCTGCTGCTGCAGGACCCGGACTCGCAGGTCATCCTTGCCCGGGTCGGCGACGACGTCGCCTTCGGCTGCGAGAACCTCGGTGTGCCGCGCGAGGAAATCTGGCGGCGCGTGCAGGAGAGCCTCCACATGGTGGGACTGGAGGTGCCGCTGGACCACCCCACCTCGGCATTGTCCGGCGGCCAGAAACAACGCCTCGCCCTGGCCGGCGTGCTCGCGATGAGGCCGGGTTTGCTCCTGCTCGACGAACCCACGGCGAACCTCGACCCCGCAGGAGTGATCGAGGTGCGCGACGCCGTGGCTCGGATTCTCGAGCATTCGGCGGCGACCTTCATCGTGATCGAGCACCGGGTGGCCATCTGGCAGGAACTGGTGGACCGGGTGATCGTGCTCGACCAGACCGGGGGAGTGCTGGCCGACGGCCGACCGGATGACGTGCTGGCCAGCCAGGGCGAGCGGCTCTCGGCCGCCGGGGTCTGGGTGCCCGGACGCGGCCACGGGATGCCGATCCGGCGGGCCATCGTACGCGACGTGGCGGACGGCACCCTGCTCCGCGCGGAGTCCCTCGCCATCGCACGCACGAAGAGCGTCGTCGTCGCCCGGGACCTCGACCTCACCGTTCGGGCAGGGTCCGCCCTGGCTGTGACCGGGCCGAACGGGTCGGGGAAGTCGACCCTGGCGCTCACGCTCGCCGGGCTGTTGAAGCCGGCCGCTGGACGGTTGGAGGCGAGTGCCGGGTTCGCCGACGGGGCGGGCGCCGCTCCGATCGGATGGACCTCCCGGCAGCTTCTGACCAGGGTCGGCACGGTGTTCCAGGATCCCGAGCACCAATTCGTCGCCGGCACCGTGCGGGCCGAGCTCGCGGTCGGCCCCCGGGCCCTCGGCCGGAGCGGGCCGGCCGTCGACAGCCGGGTCGACACCCTGCTGCAGCGGCTCAGGCTCGACCACCTCGCGGAGGCGAATCCGTTCACCCTGTCCGGCGGGGAGAAACGACGCCTGTCGGTCGGCACAGTGCTGGCTACCCAGCCGCGCCTGCTCGTCCTCGACGAACCGACGTTCGGCCAGGACTTCCGCACCTGGCGTGAAGTGGTGGCGCTGCTGCTCGAGCTCATCGACGACGGAACAGGGGTGCTGGCGGTCTCCCACGACAGCGACTTCGTCGCGGCCGTTGCCGACCGGGAGTACCGCCTGACCGACCGCGTCGCCAACCGCCAGCCGGCGGCCCCGAGATGAGCGTGCTCAGGGTCCCCGAAGGGACGCAGGCGATCTTCCGGGTCAATCCGGTGGCCAAGCTGGCGGCGGCGCTCCTCCTGGCCGGCGTGCTCATGCTCACCATCGACTGGGTGTCCGCCCTCGTCGCGCTCGGCTGTGAGGCCGTCCTGTTCTTCTGGGCCGGACTGAGCGCACGGATGTTCCTGCTCCGCACCCTGCCGGTCTGGCTGGCCGCGCCGACGGCCGGACTGACCACCCTCCTCTACGGGCAGGCTGCCGGTCAGGTGTACTGGGCATTCGGGCTCGTCCACGTGACACAGGGGTCAACCGACCTGGCTGTGGCCACGACCCTGCGGATCCTGGCGATCGGCCTCCCGTCGGTCGTGCTGTTCGTCACGGTCGACCCGACCGACCTCGCCGACGGCCTCGCCCAGGTCGTGCGCCTGCCGTCCCGGTTCGTGCTCGGAGGCCTGGCCGGCCTCAGGCTGGTCGGCCTGTTCATCGAGGACTGGCGTGCCCTCGAACTGGCCAGGCGGGCCAGGGGAATCGGCGACGGCGGCGCCATCCGCCGGCTGGCCGGCCAGGCGTTCGCGCTGCTGGTGTTGTCCATCCGGCGCGGGAGCAAACTGGCGACGGCGATGGAGGCCAGGGGCTTCGGCGCCCCGGTCCGTCGCACCTGGGCCAGGCCGTCCAGGTTCGGCGGGCGCGAGTATGCCCTGGTCGGCATCGGCCTGCTCGTGGCGTTGCTGGCCGTCGTCGTCTCGGTGGCGACGGGAAACTGGAACTTTGTCCTCGCCTGAGCCGGACGGGCGCATGTCGGCGCTGCTCGCACCGATCCTCGCCGCCCTGGCCGGCGCCGGGCCCACCCCCGTCGTCCTCATCGACGGGCCGAGCGGGGCCGGCAAGAGCACCCTGGCCGACCGGCTCGCCGCCGCCTGGCCGGGGGAAGAGCCGGTTCTGGTGCGGCTCGACGATATCTACCCCGGCTGGCAGGGACTCGACGCCGCCGTTGAACATCTGACCCGGCAGGTGCTCACCCCGCGAGCGGACGGACTGCCCGCGGCCTGGCAGCGCTACGACTGGGCCAACGCCCGCGCCGCCGAATGGCATCCGGTTGATCCGGCGCGTCCGCTCATCGTGGAGGGATGCGGCGCCCTCGCCGCCGCGCACCTCCCGTTCAGCGAGATCCGGGTCTGGCTCGCCGCCGACGACGGCGTCCGCAAGAAGCGCGCCCTGGCGAGGGACGGGGACATGTTCCGGTCGCACTGGGACGAGTGGCAGCACGAGTGGGAGGCCTACCTGGGCCGGGACGACCCGGAACACGGCGCCACGATCCGGCTCAGCGGGACGACGGAGATTCCCTGCCCGCCGGCGCCTGAAATCGGCCGCCTAAAACCGGCCGTCCCGGACTAGGTTGGAGACATGGCCAGCCCCGAAACCCACAACGTCCTCTACACGGCGGAGTTCATCGACGGTCCCCTCGAGGGGCAGGTCGATTCACGCGTCCTCGTGCACGGCAAGCACGATTCCCGGATCAGCATGCTCGCCGCCGTCGAGGGCATCGAAGCCCTGTTCTGGTACGACGAGGTCGACGAACGCGACGTGCAGGGCCGGTTGCACGTGCGCTACCGCTTCGATGCCGGAGACAGCGACCCGTACCTGCCGACTGACGAACAGGACTGACGAACAGGATTGTCGGGCAGCAATGACGGCCAGCAGGGGCCGTCCGTCAGTCCTGAGGGTTAGCGGCGCGCCGCCAGCAGCGCGGTGATCATGGGGACCGGATTCAATAGGCGCCAGCCCGGACCCGGTGCGCTGATCGTGCGGTCGAGCACGAGCGGCGCCGAGACCGGGGTGCCGGCCGCTTCGACCGACACCCGGCCGATGGTGCGCCCCGCCCGCCCCGTCGAGAAGGTGTCCAGGGTGACCGTGGCCGCCCCGGGAGCCTGGGCCTGCCAGCCGAACCGGCTCTTCGAGGCGCGCACCGTTCCGGACGAGGTGGCGCCCCACGGGGTGCTGAACCGCACGTAGGCGTCTCCCTTGGCCAGCACCGGAAGCTCGCTGACCCCGGAGCGGGCGCTCTCCATCAACGCGGTGAGATCCGTCTTGAGCGTGTCGTAGTCGGGTTCGCCGATCACCGCTCCGGAGAAGGTGAAGACGGATTCATCGCTGCTGACACGGGCCGTGAACAGGAAGCAGACGCCGGCGGCATCCGTGTAGCTGCGGGACACGCCCGTGATGCCCTCGTCGGGCAGATAGGCCGTGGTGTTGTCGACGCCGCGCTGGCCGACCAGCGCCGACGGGGGCTGGGAGAGCATTCCCGCGATGACCGGGTCGGAGGCGGCCATGCCGGCCAGGCGGGCCAGGTCGGTGGCCGTTCCGGCGCTTGCGTCGTGGAGGCCGTTGGCGTCGGCGACCGTCGTGCCGTCCAGGCCGTGCGCGGTCAGCCAGGTGTTGGCGGCCGCGACATAGGCGTCGATGGAGCCGAACGCCCAGCGCGCGAGGGTGTCGGCGTGGTTGTTGCTGGAGCCGAGGACCATCGCCTGGAGCAGTTCCGTCTCCGTCCACAGCTCACCGGGGAAGACGACGACGGTGCGCGCGCCCGAGTTGCCGTAGTCGATGTAGTCCTGGTAATCGGCGGTGGTGATCGGGATCTTCGGACCCGCGGTACCGGCTGCCAGGGGCTTCGCGTCCAGGACCACCAGCGCGGTCACGATCTTCGCGGCCGACGCCATCGGCAGTGCGTCTGCGTTGCCGCCGACGGCGATCGGGGCGGTCTTCGCTATCGCGGAGGCATCCGGTGTTGTCGCGCCAGGGGCTGCGGTGTCGAGGGCGACGATGGCGCTGCCTCCCTGAGCGGGCAGCACGGGTGGGAACGGAGTGGCGTCATTGAGCGCGGGGGTCAACCGAGTGGCGGTCGCGGCCGGGAGCGGACCGAGGAGGGTCGCCGGGCCGTACACGCCGATCAGCAGGATCGCGAGCGCGCCGACCGTGATGCCGATGAAACGGCCAGGTCGGAATCTGTTCATGGGTTCAGGCTAGCAAGCGCCGGTCATCCCCAGCCGAGGTCGTGCAGCCTGTCGTCGTCGATGCCGTAGTAGTGCGCGATCTCGTGCACGAGGGTGATGTGCACCTGGTCGCGCAGGTCGTCCAGATCGGCGCACAGCTCGAGGAGCGGTTCGCGGAACACCACGATGCGATCGGGCATCTCGCCGAACCCGTATTGGCCGCGCTCGGTCAGCGCCACGCCGTCGTAGAGACCCAGGGTGTCCAGTTCGCCGTCTTCCGGGCGGTCCTCGACCACGAAGATCACATTGTCGAGCCCGTCGACCATATCGTCGGGCAGGAGGTCGAGTTCGTCGATGACCAGACTTTCGAACTCCTCGGGACCCAGTTGCAGCATCCGTTCAGCATCTCACGGGCGCGGGGCGATCGGGATGCCTAGCCGTTCGCCGCGGCGTTGATCGTGATCGTGTCGAGCCCGCCGTCGGCGACGCCCCACTTGTCGAGGATCGCTGCGTAGGAACCGTCATCGACCATCGACTGAAGGGCGGCCTGCACGGCCTTGGCCAGTGGTGCCCCTTTGGCGACGGCCAGGCCGTAGGGCGAGACATCGAACGTCTTCCCGGCAGTCTGCAGTTTGCCGCCGGTACGGGAGATCGCGTAGAGGGTGACGGGCGAGTCGGCGCTGAACGCGTCGGCCTGGCCGAGGATGGCGGCGTTGGTCGCAGCGTCCTGGGTGTCGAATTTCAACTTGGTGATCGGTGGCTTCCCGGCCGCGACGCAGGCATCGCTCCTCCCCGGGATCTCATCGGTGTCCTCGTAGGTGGTGGCCTGCACGGCAACCGTCAGCCCACAGGCGTTCTCGGGGTCGACGGACTTCCCCTTGGCCGATGCCCACTGGATGCCTGCCGTGTAGTAATTGACGAAGTCGACCTGCTCTTCGCGCTTGACGTTGTCGGTGAACGAAGACTCACCGACGTGCATCTTGCCGCCGATGATGTTCGGGATGATGGTGTCGAAGTTGGCCACCTTGTATTCGGCGGTGAGGCCGAGCTTGGCGGCGAGAGCATCGGTCAATTCAATGCCCCAGCCGATCGGGTTGCCGGAGTCGTCCTTGAACTCGTTCGGGGAGTAGTTCGGGCTCGTGCCGATCACGAGAACGCCGGCTGCGGTGATCTCCTTCGGCAGCAGGGCCGCGGCCGTGTCATCCTTGCCCACGGCGGTGCCGGTCGCGGTCCCGGTGGAGCCGCCCGGTGAACCGGCGGAATTGTTGACGCAACCGGTCAAGAGCAGCGCAGCCAGGGCCGCGACTGCGGGGACTGCATAGCGCACGCGCATGGAGACTCCTTCGTCTGTTTTCCCCCACCCGTCGAGTGTGCGGCGCGGAGCCGGAACGGAAGGATTCACCCGGAGTCTATGAGGCCGGCTGGGAGGGAGCGCTGCCGGAGGACACAGCGCCGGGAATGACAACCGGATCGTGATGGAGGCCGGCCGGAACCGGACCATGTTCGGGGCTTAAACGCAGAAGCTCCACCCGAGGTGGAGCTTCTGCGACATTGGGGTGACTGACGGGGCTTGAACCCGCGACCTTCCGGACCACAACCGGACGCTCTACCAACTGAGCTACAACCACCATGTGTTGCGCTTCTCCCGAAGAAGCAGCGGCAACTCAAGAATTCTATTACACGTTTGGGCTGAATGTGGACACGGCTTCGGCCGCGCGCGATTTCGCCTGGTCGCTGGTGGGCCCGGGGTCGGTCACGAAGACCGTCTGGCGGTAGTAGGCGAGCTCGCGGATGGATTCCAGGATGTCGGCCAGGGCGCGGTGACCGCCGTCCTTGGCCGGCGCGTTGAAGTACACCCGCGGGTACCAGCGGCGGGCGAGTTCCTTGATCGAGGACACGTCGACGTTGCGGTAGTGCAACTGGTTGTCCAGGCGTGGCATGTACTTGGAGAGGAAGGCCCGGTCGGTTCCGATCGAATTGCCCGCGAGCGGGGCCTTCTGCTCGGCCGGGATGAACTTCAGCACGTACTCGAGGACCTCGAACTCGGCCTCGGCCGCGCTGACCCCGTTGGGGATCTCCTCGATCAACCCGGAGGAGGTGTGCATCTCCCGAACGAAGTCACCCATGTTGGCCAGGGCGGAATCGTTCGGCTTGATCACGATGTCGAGGCCCGGGTCGATGATGTTGAGGTCGTAGTCGGTGATCACGACCGCGATTTCCACGAGTTCGTCCGAATCCAGGTCCAAACCGGTCATCTCACAGTCAATCCAAACCAACCGGTCACTACTTTTTGTCATGTGACGAGTCTAGCGGCGGCCACCGACCGGCCCTGGGGGGAGCGGCCCCGCGCCGACCTAGACTGGTTCCGACACCGTCGACGGCACGGATACGTTGCCCCGGCACCGTCTGGAAGGGAACCCCTGATGGAACTGACCTATTTTTCTTCCGCGTTCTGTGAGCCGTGCCGGCAGACCAGGGCGGTGCTGGCTGAGGTGGAGCGCCTGGTTCCCCAGGCGCACGTACGGGAGCTCGACGTGGCCAGGGACACCGCGGAGGCCGAGGCCAGCGGCATCCGGATCACGCCGACCGTCATCGTGCATGATTCCGCCGGGGCGGAGGTGTTCCGGGCGACCGGCGTGCCCACCCTCTCCCAGGTGCTCGTGGCAATCGCGAAGGTCCTGTGACCAACCCGGCGGGCCGTCTGCTGTATCGTTGAACCGCTTTCCCCGCCCCCGTAGCTCAGTGGATAGAGCAGCGGCCTTCTAATCCGCTTGTCGTTGGTTCGATTCCAACCGGGGGCACCACGAACGTGGTCTGATCAGGTTTTTTTGTCCTCATGGAAAAGCCAAGACTTGATGCACTCAACGTTTAGTCAACGCTTATTCCACCGTGCCCGCCCGTTATGGGAGCTCGGAGAGAAGGTACGCGACATAGTTCGATTGGGCGCGGTCCGCGTCAACCTGGGGGAGAGGGGCGAGATTGTGGTCAACATCATGTTGACCAGCTCGAACCCGCGAATCTAGGGCACCGGGGACGCGACCGGCATCCGATGTGCTTGCCGGGTCCTGCCGTTTGAATACGTCCCCCGGGCCGTAGTCAACCGGGATATTCGCGGCTTCGTCAAGATCGTCACCGACGCCGAGACACGGCGGATCGTGGGGATAAGGTCACAGGACGACTCAGCTTCGGCGAACGCGCAGCCTGGCTATTCAGCGGACTGCGGTAGTTTAAAACATTGCAGACTTTCAACAAAGAAGGCGAACAGCCCCTGTTGGCTACATGGGGTAATCCATGCCCAGCACTAGGGAATTGAAGATGGCGGCACTGAGAGAATTCACGAAGACAAACTTGGATAAGCAAGGATTTGGAGGCCTCGATGATGACGCCAAGTCCTGCTACTCGCGGCCCCTACGATTCACACCGGCAATTGGCACTGTCTTGATCGTTGTCGGATTGGTCTTGCAGTCGCCTATTTTTCTGGGTGTGGGGGCAATCGTTCCTCTCACCGGGGCACTATTCCCCCGTGGCATGATTCTCGACCTGGTCTATAACTTGGGCGTCCGCCATCTGTTTCGTGCTCCGGCGCTTCCCCCCACGCCGAGTCCACGACGGTTTTCCTACCTGCTGTCTACTGTGCTGATTGTAGGTTCAGCCTTGTCCTTCTACTACGGATTCGCAGCGCTGGGATTCGTGCTGGGAGGAATGGTCGCTCTCGGAGGCACAATCCTCGCCACCACCCATTGGTGTCTCGGATCATGGTTCTACAGACTGATTTTCGCTCACGCGGCGGCAAAGTAAACGGCAGGGCCACGCAACAGAAGCACAGTGCCTTTCGGGCATTGGCGTCGTGGTCCGTCCATGATCGTCCTGCCAGTCAGCTACCGGAGGATCAGCGGACGTAGGAGAAGACACCCATCATGCCGCGGCCAGCGTGATAGGCGTTGTGGCAGTGGGCGAGCCACTGTCCGGGATCATCCGCCTCGAATTCGAAGGTCACCGTTTCGTTAGTACGGACGATGACGGTGTCCTCACGGGCTCCGTTGCCGGCAATTTGGAAAGTGTGCCCGTGCAGATGCATGGGGTGCAACATCTTCGTCTCGTTGATGATCTTCACTCGGATGCGGTCGTTGGCGGCGACCTCGAAGGCGCCGGCGAAGGGGTTCAGCATGTCAAAATGACGGCCGTTGATGCCCCAGTTGTATTTCGCCATGGTGCCGGTCAGGCGCATGGTGTGCCCGCGGGCGGGCGACCGGGATGGCAGCAGGACGGACTCGTGACCCTTCAGCCGACCGCCGTCGGTGACTTTTCCCTCCAGCACGGTGGGCAGCCCCGCTGCATC
Source organism: Cryobacterium mannosilyticum (assembly GCF_004402705.1). NCBI lineage: Bacteria > Bacillati > Actinomycetota > Actinomycetes > Micrococcales > Microbacteriaceae > Cryobacterium > Cryobacterium mannosilyticum. The sequence goes on from NZ_SOFM01000009.1 coordinate 93,540, forward strand.
CGGGGCCGACCCGGTAGGCGGTGTCGCCTGCTGCGTTGAGGATGCGCAGGCGAACGCGGTTGCCGGGAGGGCTAGCAAGGACTTCGGCGTCACTGGTTGTTTTGCCGTTGAAGAGATGGGCCGGCATGTCGCGTCCCCTGCGTAGCCGCCGAGGTAGGAGCTGTGGGAGGCCATGAGCATGTGTTTCATGCTCATTTTCGTCCCGGTTATATTCATTCCCATGGACAGCTCGTCGAGGGCTTCCTGGGGAGTCCCGGTGATGCCGTCGAGCCAGTCGTCCAAGACGCCGTCGTGGGTTCTGCAAGAGCGTTGGATACGAGGGCGGAACGTGAGGGTGAGACAGGTTAGATCGGGAGCTCAACGCCGCCGATCAGCGCTTGCATGCTGTAGATCCACATCGTCCACACCCCGCTGGCCATGAGTACCCCGATCAGGATCAGCACGGAGCCGCTAACCCTGTTGACCGTGCGAATTTCCATGATGATCACGACGATTCCGAGAGCGCGGGTGATCGGATCTTGCCAGGGGACCAGCCAGTACCCTGCCGCTCCGAAAGCGGCGCCATAGGAGATGAACACCACCGAGAAGCCCAGGACGAACGGGCCGACCCCGGTCAGGCGGCGCCGCCGGGGGTGGGCGCCTTCTTGACCGGCCATGCCGCCGACGTAGGCCAGGTATCCGGGGACCAATGGCAGCACGCAGGGGGAAGCGAATGAGATGAGGCCGGCCGGCACGGCGATGGGGATGGCCATCAGCAGTTGCCCGTTGAGGACGATTTGGGCGAAGTTTTCACCCATCGCTGCTCTTCGTCGACGGCATCATTTCTGTCCGGTGGCGTCGCCGGTCGGTACGTCGTCGGCGTTAGTGGATGCGGCAGTCGGTGGGAGTTCCGTGATCGGTTGGTGAAGCGAGGTCCATTGCCGACCGGGCAGGTATGGGCTTGGTTCCGGTTCCGTATGGCGGCGCGATTGGACGATGATCAGGATGAGGCCGACGACGGCGACTGCCGTGGCTGTGATCATGTTGATTTTGATCCCGAGCAACTCGAATTCGGTGGGGTCGAGCCGGAAGGATTCGAACCAGGTGCGGCCCACCCCGTAGATGATCAGGTACAGGCCGAGGGTCTTGCCCCAGCGGAGGTTGTACTGACGTTCGGCGAGCAGGACGACAATGACGCCGGCCAAGTTCCACAGAATCTCGTACAGGAACAGGGGGTGAAAGAGGGTGTCCGCGGGCAATCCGGTCGGGAACGCGGGCTGGGACGGGGTGATCTGCAGGCCCCACGGGAGAGTGGTGGGGGTGCCGAAAAGTTCCTGATTGAAGTAGTTGCCGAGGCGCCCGAACGACTGGGCGAGGAGCATGCCGGGGGCAAGGGCGTCGCCGAACGAGAGGAATCGCACTCCGGCTCGACGGCAGGCAATGTACGCTCCGAGGCCACCGAAGAGGATGGCGCCGAAGATTGCCAGCCCGCCCTCCCACACATAGAGGGTCTTCCAGAGATCCGCTCCGGGGAAGAAATAGTCCGTCGGATGCGTGACCACATGGTAAAGCCGTCCGCCGATGATGCCGAACGGGACAGCCCACAGCGTGATGTCGAGGACGATCCCGGGCTCTCCGCCGCGGCGGGTGAGTCGGCGGGAGGTCAGGATCACGGCGACAACGATGCCGGTGAGAATGAACAGGGCGTAGAAGTGAATCTGGAAGGGTCCGACCTGGATGGAGCTGATGTCGGGGCTCGGGATGCTGGTGGGAATGGTCATGGGTGGGGCGTGCTTTCCTGGGTCTGGCGCGGGCGGCGGGCGCTCGTGTGCCGCCGTGAGATGGTCATTCTTCTGGTTCGAGCGCGGTCTTGATCAGCGCATCGAGGACGCTGGAGTCGGGGATCCGGCTGAATATCCGAGCGGACAACCGGCCCTTTGTGTCGAGGACGAGTGTGGTCGGAACGGCGTTGGGGGCGACAGTTCCGCCAATCCGGGACTTCCGCCTGCGGTCATCCAAGGGCGATCCCTCTCGCGCTCATGAAGGGCGCCGGGTTGATTCGGGCGCCATCGACTCGAGTCTCGAAGTGTAAGTGGCATCCGCTGGATGCCCCAGTCGTGCCCACGAGGGAGATGGTCTCGCCGGCGGCAACCTGCTGGCCATTGCTTACCAGGATTTGGCTGTTGTGTGCGTAGCCGGTCTGAACGCCGTTGCCGTGGTCGAGGAGGACCCAGTTGCCGTAGCTTCCCAGATACCCGGCGTAAATGACCGTGCCTCCGGTCGCGGCAGATACCGCTCGCCCGCACCCGGCAGCAATGTCGGTTCCGTAGTGAAAGGCGCCCACTCCGGCGACGGGTCTGGAGGGGCGTGGGCCGAAGGAGTCGCTGATCCAGCCAGACATGGGAAGCGCCCAGCCTTGCTCGCTGAGCTGACCGACGTCGAGCGCGGATCCTCCGCCACCACCCCTGGCCGCTGCGGCCGCTGCCGCTGCCGCTGCCGCTGCCGCTTCGGCTGCTCGACGCACTTCCTCGCCCTTGGTGTAGTCAGCTTCAGTGGCGGCACGATTTTCGCTGAGAACCGCGAGTTGCGCCTGGAGAGTGCCTGCGTTCTCTTGCTGTTCCGCAAGCTTGGACTCCAGTGCGGCTCTGGCCGCGATGGCCTCGGTGAGCGCCGTCTCGGCTCTCCTGGCCAAGGCGCCAAGCGCATCCTTTGCTACCTTCGCCTGGTCGGTCAATGCGGTCGCCGAATTCCGGTCCGCTGCTGCCCTGTCATAGATCATGGTTGAACGCTCGGTGAGCTTGCTCATGGCGCCTAGCTGGTAGAGCAGGGCGTCGGAGTTTTCGCCCTGGAGAAAGAGGGTCATCGAGAGATCGGACGCACCCGCACGGGCCAGCGTTGCAGCCAATCGGCCGGCCTGTTGTTGGGAGAGGCCGGCGCGCTGGGTGGCGTCATCGGCTTGGCTCTGGAGAGTGGTGGCACGGTAGGTGGCTTCGTCGAATGCGCCCTGTGCGTGCTCGTACTCGGCGCCGCGTCGAACGGCCAGGTCCCGGGCCGTCGCCACCTCGGTCGCGAGCCCTGCGATCAGGTCCTTGAGTGCGGTGATCTGAATCTGCTTGGACGTCTCGCTGGAACGCGCGGTCTCGACATCTGACCACGACGGATACTCGCCCGCTGCCGCCGGGGACGTCACACCGATGACGGCGACCAGCGACACCGTGGCGACCATAGCCCCGGCCCATTTCCCGATGAACGGGCGTTTGGACGTTTGCGGGTGGTAACTAATTTGCGCCATTGGGACGTACTTTCTCTGTGAGCCAGGCAAATGGATCCGTCGGCGTTGTGCCGTCGAGCCGGATCTCGAAATGAAGGTGTGGTCCGGTGCTTTGGCCGGTCGAGCCGACGTTCCCCACGAGCTGGCCGACCAGAACGGGTTGCCCCACGGTGAGAGCGAGGGAACCCTTCCTCATATCCAGTCCCTTGGGGAAGCCCGAGCAACCGTCGCAGGGCGGCACTCGCGGCCCAAAGTCCGTCGAGATCGGCGCCCCGACCGTGAACTGCCCCTGGATTGGAGGATTCACGTTGTTGTTCGAAGGATGAACGGGCCCGCCAGCGCGGTGCCCCGGGTGTCGAAGGGCCCTACAGGGTCGCGAGGATGTCTTTCATGACGCCGATCTCATCGGTCTGGCTTTTCACGATGTTCGACGCCATGGCCTTCGCGTCCACGTTCTGACCCTCATCCAGTTCCAACTGCGCCATTCTCACGGCGCCCTCGTGGTGGACGATCATCTGCTTCAGGTAGAGCTTGCCGGCATCCGCGCCAGTCGCATCGGTGAGAGCCGTCATGTCGCCATCGGACATCATTCCGTCCGATCCGTCGCCCATCCCCGACATTCCGTCCATGCCCTGGGTGCTGGCCTCATCGGTGCCCCAGTCACGGAGCCACGCCTTGAGCTGGGTGATCTCGGGCTGTTGGGCCGCCTTGATCTGGGTGGCGAGGTCGAGAATGCGCTTATCGATTCCGTCTTTGGCCACGATGCTGTCGCTCATCTCGACGGCCTGTTCGTGGTGGGGGATCATCATCTGCGCAAAAGTCACATCAGCCGGCGCGAAGGCGGCGGAGGCGGAGGGGACGCTGGAGGAGCCGGATGAGGCGTTGGGGGCTGTCCCGTTGGTGCAGGCACTGAGCGTGAGCGCCGCGGCGAGGGCCAATCCCGTGAGGAGATAGGTACGTGATTTGAGCATTTTACTTCCATTCATAGTCAGGCCAAAGAAACCGGAGCGCCGAGGGGCGCATGATTCCGCGCGTCCTGGTGACGGCGCGCGGAGGGTTTCGGTCTAAATGCGACTAATGGAAAGTACGGTCAGCCTCGGGCAGTAGATGTCGAGTGTCGGCCCGCCCAGTCGGCGAACGACGGGGCCGCCGGCGTCGAGCAGCCGACGATACACGGACGGTGACCGAGCAAGAATGATCAGCGAAGCGAGCGCGATCACAATGGTGCAGGTGATCGCGAGGAGTGCACAGTCCAGCACGCAGTCGAGGCAGCCGAGCATCCCGAAGCCGGAGTGTGCGGCAACGGACAGCGCAGCGGCAGCGCTACCCGCGGCGGCGATACCCGTAACGGCGAAGCCGACATCCGCACGGTGGCTCTGGTCCGATGCGGATTCAGGTGCGGTCCCGCCGGTCTCATGCCCGGCATGGGTCGAACTCATGGCACTGAGACCGACCAGCATTGCGGCCATGGCGAGCAAGGCAACCAGGGAGGACCGGAGCGGAGGCCGCCTGAGGTGTGTCGAGCGTGCACTGCGATCGAGCTTCATCTCACCTCCGAGTCCATGGCTGTCGCTGACTTCGCGTATACCCTCCCACAGTATCGACTTTCGGGTGCGGGTACCTGTGAAACGGATAGCAACGGCCGGGGCGCGGGCGGTGACTGGACTTCGCGGCCAGGACGAATGCGCAGGCGGTGGGTTTCATCGAACCTTCACACACCCGGAGGTCGAAGCTTCATGCCGCGTCCGCATGCTGGTGTGAAGGCGCCAATCGGTGCCTGAATGCGAAAGGGGCTGGGAAAGATGAAAACGAACCGAAGGAGCATTACCGGAGGACTGGTTGGGCTCGGGTTGGTCGGAGCGCTCCTCACCGGCGGCGTTGTCGCCGCTCAGGCGGATGTCGGCGATGGCACGACTCCACAGCCGGTGTCGACGTCCTCGCCAGCCGTCGGAATCCGACAGTTCGGCCACATGTCCGGAACAATGCTCGGCCAGAATTCCCCGATGACCGCGGTGGCACGGTACCTCGGCCTGAACCAGACTGAGCTGCAGGACCGGCTGATGTCGGGCGAGTCGCTCGCGGCGGTCGCCAAGTCCCAGGGCAAATCTGTTTCGGGGCTCACAGACGCGATGTTCGCGGCGCTCAAGGCCAATCTCGGCACCAACACCACTCTGACATCAGATCAGAAGACCGCAGTAGTGGCGCAGCTGAAGATTCGCGTCGACACGATGGTGAACGCGACACACACCCCGGGTGAGGGAATGGGAATGGGAATGGGAATAGGGATGGGCGTGGAACCTGGTGCCGGAATGGGCATGCACGCGGACCCGGGAATGGGCTCAGGAATGGGTTCGGGAATGACGCCGACCACGCGCTGAAGGAGTGCATCATGCGAAAGAAGACGATGATCGCCGCGGCGATCGCAAGCGGAACGCTGGCAATCGTGGGGCTCACGGGCCTGTCTGTTGGCGCGGGCAATGCCCTCAGCGGGGGGCAACCCCTGCCCTTGCTCGCTTCCCGATCCTCATGCCCTACCCCCCGGCTACCAGGGAGGGTCGTGAACGTGGATCTGACGAATAGGGGAGGCCCCATGATGGGCAACAGCCCCGGCATGATGTCTGGTGGCGGCAACCGGGAAATGTTCGGTGGAGCGATGCGTCTGAGCATTGATCAAGCGCTCGTTGGTCGCGGGACGGTGTCCTTTCTCGCGACCAATGGCGGCAGCATCAGCCACGAATTGGTCATCCTCCCCCTGGCTGATTCGCAGGTCGTCGGCACCCGGCCCGTGTCACGTGAAGGCCAGGTTGACGAGGAAAGGAATCTCGGCGAGGCATCCTCCAACTGCGGCGCCGGCGCCGGCGAGGGAATCGCTCCCGGAGCGTCAAGCTGGGTCACGCTGAAGCTTTCGCCCGGACGCTACGAAGTCGTCTGCAACCTGCCCGGACACTATTCGGCCGGAATGTACAGCGAGCTGACCGTCACCTGAATTTCCAGCCCGGTCCCCGGGCACATTCACAATCAACAACGAACAAAACCGAAGGAGCAGAAGAAATGATGTGGGGCAACGGATACAACATGGCGTGGGGATGGCCGGTCGGGCTACTCATGCTCGCCGCAATCGTCTTGCTGGTCATCTGGGCCGTGCGAGCGTTTGCCGGCGGAACGGATGGTGGAGGTCAACGCGGAGATTCTCCGCTCACCCAGGGACGAGGGGAACGGAGCCAAGCACGTCAGATCCTTGATGACCGCTTCGCGAAGGGCGAATTGGACACCACGGAATATCGGGAACGGTTGAAGCTCCTCGAAGACAAGGTCCGATGAAAGTTCTCTCTCAACGAGTCCCGTGAGCACGGCTCAGCGTCGGCGCCGCTCGGCGGTTCCGGCGCTGCCGGCCTGTCGTTGCGGCCATAATCAGAGGAAAGGGGTGAGACATGCACAAGGTCCTGGTCGTTGACGATGAGCCGCAGATCCGGACAGTCCTGTGCGGCTACCTGGAGGCAGAAGGTTATGAGGTGGCGGAGGCCGCGGACGGCGCTGAGGCGCTTGCGGCACTCCGCAACGATCCTCCGGCCCTCGTGCTCCTGGACGTGATGCTTCCGGGAATGGACGGACTCGAAGTCCTCCGGCAGTTGCGCAGCTTCAGCGACGCGTACGTGATCCTCCTCACAGCGCGGGCCGAGGAGGTCGACAAGCTTGTCGGACTCGGTGTGGGTGCGGACGACTATGTGACCAAGCCGTTCAGCCCGCGCGAGGTCATGGCCCGCGTGAAGGCCATGCTGCGTCGTGACAATCGGGGCGACCGGACCGATGCAGACCCCCTGCTTCACTTCGACGGCTTGTCCGTCAACCCGGCCCACCGGGAAGTCGAGGCGAACGGAACACCAGTGGTGCTGTCGAGCCTGGAATTTGACCTTCTCGCCGCACTTGCCGCCGAGCCCGGGCGAGTGTTTTCACGGGCGCAACTGCTGGAGAAAGTCTGGGGCTACGACTTCTACGGCGACGAGCGGGTCGTCGATGTCCACATCCGCAGTGTGCGCGCGCGACTCGGAGACGACGCCGGCGACCCGCACCTGATTGCCACCGTGCGCGGAGTGGGCTACAAATTCGTGGGCCGGCCCCGATGAGAATGCGCCTGTCGCTGCGGCTGTTCATCTCCTATGCCGCGGTTGCCGTGGTCGGCGGCATCGTCGCCTACCTGACAATCTCGCTGCTCGCCCCACGCCTGTTCGAGGATCGGCTGGGGATGATGATGAATAGTGACGGAACGGGCATGTCCATGGGGAGCATGGACGCGACGAGCGTGCGCTCCGCCTTCCTCTCCGCCCTGACGACCTCGCTCATCATCGGCGTGCTGGCCAGTGTCGTCGCCGCCGGATTCGTGGCGGCGGCAGTGACCGGTCGTCTTCTCCGACCCCTCAACGCGGTGCGGGCCGCAACGAAGCTGATTGCCGCGGGAAAGTACGGAGGCACGGTTCCCGTGCCCTCCGAGCCGGAACTGGCCGCGCTGGCCACTGACGTCAACACCCTCGCCCGGGCCTTGGCCGAAACGGAGTCCCGGCGCACACGGCTGCTCGGGGAAGTTGCGCATGAGATGCGAACCCCGCTGACCGTGCTGGACGGCTACGTCGAGGGCCTGATCGACGGTGTGTTCACCGCCGGCCCCGACACGTTCGGCTCCCTCAGCGAGGAACTGCGTCGCCTGCACCGGCTCTCCGACGACCTCTCCAGCCTCTCGCGCGCTCAAGAGCAGCGACTCGACCTGAACCCGGTCACGGCAGACCTGGCCGTCCTTGCTCGCCGCGCCGCTGCGCGCCTCTCACCTCAATTCGATGATGCGGCGGTCACGCTGAATCTTGACGCCGACACAGCACTCCCCGTGCATGTCGATCCCGACCGAATGACCCAAGTTCTGACCAACCTTCTCGGTAACGCTCTGCATGCCACTCCCGCCGGTGGAACCGTCACGATCACTGCGCGTGGTGCCGGTGGCCGCGGCGAGGTCGTCGTGAGCGATACGGGAGTGGGCCTGGACGAGGAAGATAGAGAGCGGGTATTCGAGCGGTTCTACCGTGTGCCAAGCCAGGCCCGTCGGTCAGCAGGATCGGGGATCGGCCTGACGATCGCCCGCGAGATTGCACGCGCGCACGGTGGGGACGTCACCGCATCGTCGGCCGGCCCTGAACGCGGGGCGAGCTTCACGGTAGTCCTGCCTTTGCGCATAGGCGGCCGTGAAAGCTGACACGTCGGGCGTCAACACGAGGGCGGGTTGCCTCGGGTGCCGCGCCGAGGGCAGCCTGCCCCGTACCTAGCCAGTGCGGCCAGGAACGCCTGGTTCTTTCTGGAGGCCAGGCCGTGGACCGTCCACGCGGCCGCTGTCGTTCACCTTCTACGGGGCTTCGATCGGCACCGGAGTGGATGCCGCGTCCGAGCTGAGGCCGGCGGCCGTTGGAAGGTGAAGCCGCTTCAGGAGGAGGGCGTTGACTGCGACGATGACGCTGGAGCCGGACATGGAGAGGGCCGCGATTTCCGGGCTCAACCGGATGCCGAGGCTGGGGAAGAAGACACCGGCGGCGATGGGGAGGGCGAGGGCGTTATAGCCGATGGCCCAGCCGAGGTTCTGGCGCATCTTGCGCAGGGTGCCCTTGCCGATCCTCAGGGCAATCGGCACATCGAGTGGGTCGGACCGCATCAGGACCACGTCGGCGGTGTCGATGGCGACATCCGTGCCGGCGCCGATGGCGATGCCGAGGTCGGCCTGCGCCAGTGCGGGAGCGTCGTTGACTCCGTCGCCGACCATGGCGACCCGTTTGCCGGTGGCTTGGAGTTCTTTGATCTTCGCGGACTTGTCTTCGGGGAGGACCTCGGCGATGACGGTGTCGATCCCCAGTAGGGACGCGATGCGGGCGGCGGTTGCCTCGTTGTCGCCGGTGAGCATGACGACTTGGATGCCGGCGTCGTGCAGGGCGGCGACGGCGGCGGCGGCGGTTTCGCGAACGGCATCGGCGAGGGCGATCACGCCGTTGGCTTTCCCGTCGACAGCGACGAGGACGGCGGTGCGTCCGGTCGAGGCGAGTCTCTCGCGGGTTTCCGCGACCGGGTCGATGTCGATGCCCTGGGCGAGCATCAGTTTGCGGTTGCCGACGAAGACCTCGTGGCCGTTGACGGTGGCGCCGGCACCGTGGCCGGGAACGTTGCGGAACTCGGAGGCGGTCATCACGGCTGCGCCCTGGGCGGTGGCGTAAGTGACGACGGCGCCGGCGAGGGGGTGCTCTGATTCTCGTTCGACGGCGGCGACGAGGGCGAGGAGTTCACTCTCGTCCATCCCGATTGCGACGAAGTCGGTGACTTCCGGTTTGCCCTGGGTGAGGGTGCCGGTCTTGTCCATCACGACGGCATCGATGCGGGCCGAGGTTTCCAGGGCGGTGGCAGTCTTGAAGAGGATGCCCCGTTTGGCGCCGAGTCCGGTGCCGACCATGATCGCGGTCGGGGTGGCGAGTCCGAGGGCGTCGGGGCAGGTGATCACGACGACCGTGATTGCGAAGAGGATGGCGGTGGGCAGAGTGGACCCGAGGAGGAGCCAGGTGACGAGGGTCGCGGTGCCGCCGATCAGGGCGACCAGGACGAGCCAGAACGCGGCCCGGTCGGCGAGGCGCTGGCCGGGGGCTTTGGAGTTCTGCGCTTCCTGAACGAGGGCGACGATTCGGGCCAGGGCGGTATCGGCGCCGACCGCGGTTGCGCGGACCCGGAGGGTTCCGGTGGTGTTCACCGTTGCGCCGATCACGGGTGATCCGATGCTTTTGGCGACCGGGAGGCTTTCTCCGGTGACCATGGACTCGTCGATGTCGGATTCGCCGTCTTCGACGACACCGTCGGTGGGGATCTTCGAACCGGGGCGCACCATGAGCAGGTCGCCGGGGATCACTTCGGCGGTGGGGACCTCGACCGGTTCGCCGTCGCGGATCACGAGCGCCATCGACGGGGCGAGTTCGAGCAGGGTGCGGACAGCGTCGTTCGCGCCGCCTCTGGCGCGCATTTCGAACCAGTGGCCGAGCAGGACGAAGCTGGTCAGCACGGTCGCGGCCTCGTAGAAGACGTCGCCGCCGCCGGTGAGGGTGACGATCAGGCTGTAGACCCAGCCGGCTCCGACGCCGACGGCCACGAGGACCATCATGTCGAGGGTGCGAGCCCGCAGCGCCCGGACGGCGCCATCGAAGAAGATCCAGGCGGAGTAGAAGATGACCGGCAGGGACAGGATCAACGCGAAGATATCGTCGCGGAGACCGAATGGGGTTGGCGCGGTGAAGCCGAACACGTCGCGTCCGATCGGCGACCAGAGGGTGATCGGGATCGACAGGACGGCCGCGAGGATGAACCGGTTCCGCATGTCCTTGATCATGCCGTCCATGGACATGCCGCCGTGGCCGCCGTGTCCCATCGTGTCCTGCATGCTGCGTTCAGGTGGTGCCCCCTTGACGGCGCCCATTGTGGAGTGGTCCATTTTCGAATGACCCATTTTCGAGTGGTCCATCGGTCCCATCTTTTCCGTCTTGCCTGTCTGGTCCGACGCGTCGTGACCGCCGGACTTGCCGGTGCCGGACGACCTGGATGTGGATTTTTCGCTCATGCGAAACTCTTCCCTTCAAAATCGGACGCTGCCGTGAGGCCGCGGCGTTATGCGACAACATCAACTATATACCCCAAGGGGGTATCTATTGAAACCGCAGAGGGCGGTGGATTGTTCCCGACCGGCGCCGGAGCGCGCAGAGAAGGCACAGCGCCAGGCCGGCGAGACCGAGCCCGGAGACGAGCCATTCGATGCCGCTGCCGACCCGCATCGCGGGGGTGACGGTGTCGCTGAGCGGCACGGTCTGCACCATGGCGCCCGGTTCCCAGGTGGGGAGGCTGTCGAGGGTTTTGCCGTCGGGCGTGATGATCGCACTCGAGCCGACGGTGGAGATGTTGACGACGGTACGACCGGCCTCGATGGCGCGGAGCCGGGCGATGGCGAGCTGCTGCACGCTTTCGTCGGTGCGTCCGAAATCGGCGTTGTTCGTCTGGGCGAGAATGATCTGCGCCTTCCCGTCGATCATTTCCCGGACCAGTCGGTCGTCCGCGATGTCGAAGCAGATCGCGATCCCGGCCAGGATGCCGTTGAGGTCGAACACGTTGCCGCGCGTGCCGATCTCGTAGTCACGCCAAACGAGGTCGACCAGTTCCGGCGCGAAGGGGCGCCAGAATGCTCGGTCCGGCAGGTACTCGGCGAAGGGGACCGGGTGCGCCTTGTCGTAGACACCCACGGCGCCCTGGCCCGCCTTCCACAGGAGGGAAGAGTTGTAGAACTTGCCGTCGCGTTCCGTGATCGTGCCGGTGACCAGAGGCGCGTTCATCGCCCGGCTGATGTCGTCGCTGACCCTGGCGGCATCCGCGGATCGGGTCGGGTCGATGTCGCTGCTGTTTTCGGGCCAGACCACGAAATCGACCTCTTCGCCGCCGAGCGGCACGGTCGCGGAGGCGTGGTCGGCCAGGATCTGGCCGGGCGCGTACCGCGCGAAGAGGCCGGCATCGGAGGCGCCCTGAACCGCCGCGAGCCGTGTGCTGCCCGTCTGGATGGTGGGCAAGGCCGGCATCGCCAGCAGAATGGCAATGGCAGCGACGGCGATTCCCAACCGCAGGGCGCATTCAAGCCGGTACTCCCGGAGCAACTGCAGTATGAGGGCGCTCAACCACACGACGATGAAGCTCAGACCGGACATGCCGACCCAGGCGACGAGGGAGCCGAAGGGGCTCTCCGACTGGGAGAGGGCCACCCGACCCCAGGCGAATCCGCCGTAGGGCCAGACCGCAGTCAGGGCTTCTCGCGCCGTCCAGATCCCGGCCACGATGACCGGAACGACTCCGAGACGCCCCGGTGCGCCTGACCAGACTCGGGGCCCGACCCGCAGCACGACGCCGATCAGAGCAAGGCTGGCTCCGAAGAAGATGGCTTGCAGGGTGGCCAGGGCCAGCCAGGGGACCGGTCCGAGGTAAAGGGTGAGCCAGCTGATGTGTACCAGCCAGAAGGACAGGCCGGCAACCATTCCGATCAGCAATCCGGCCCCCGGTCCGTGACCTAACAGCGCCAGGAGCATGAGGACCACCCCGACCGGAGCGAGAACCCACCAGCCTCGATCCGGGAAGGCGCCGTCGAGAATCGCTCCGGCACCGGCCGCGAGCAGGATTGCGGCCCACAGCGGTAGTCCGGTCGCGCTCGCCAGGGTGAGGGGTCGGTGATCTGCTCGCCGCTGGAAGTCGCGGTCGAGCATGGGACCGGCCTTCCGAAGCGTTGGCTCCGCTGCCCGGTCTGTCAGGGATGCTTCGATGTTCTCAATCCTCCCGGGACGCGCTGCGCCCGTTCCATCCTGTAAACGGCCACAGTCGCGATATCGCGGAACCTGCCGCCCGACACCGAGCGCGCTGACGCTTTCCTGTGTGTTGTCCTGAGCAGGAGGTCCTGACGAGGCCCACCTACTACTATGAATGATAGTAGAACCGAAAGGGAGGCGCTCATGCGCACACAAATCTGGATATCTTCGCTGGCGGCCGCTGGATTGATCGTGGCCGGCTCAGTCGCCCCTGCATACGCGGCCCAAAGCGCGCTCACGACCGACGGCATGGCGGGGACCACGGAATCTCAGGAAGTGAGGGGGCACGCAGGGACCGCCGCCATGGCGAAGATGCACAGGCAGATGAAGAAGGACATGACCGACATGACCGACATGAACATGACCGACATGACCGACATGGACATGGCCGACATGACCGACATGACCGACACGGACATGGCCGACATGATGGGTGAATCCGGCGGAGCGAGGATGGGCGCGAAGATGAAGGCTCATCATGCGGCCGCATCGTCCACGTCCGCTCACACGCATTCCACCGAGCAGGGGCAATCATGAGCCAGGTCCTCTATACCCTCGCTCTGCTTGCCTGCCCCGTCGGTATGGGATTGATGATGTGGTTCATGATGCGCGGCAAGAAGCACGACGGCGCGGCGACTTCCCTGTCGCCCGGCGACGCGGCTGAATTGGCTACGCTTCGTGCCGAGGCCGACCTGCTGCGTGCGAACCAGCATGACCTCCGATCGACGGCGACCCCGCCGACTGCGGCTGACGGTTCCCGATGACCGAGCTCATCCTGCCTGCAGCGATTCTGTTGGCGTCGGTGACCCTGACCTACCTCTTCTGCGTGCGCCCGATGCTCAAGGGCCACTGTGCCCACGGCCATCCGGCCGAATCGATGGACCGCCTGGCCTCATCGACGACCGAGGCAACGGAGCTGACCCGCTTGCGCGCGGAGCTGGCGACGCTGCGAGTGACTCCACTCAACCGCACAGACGGCACGTCGACTCGCGCGTAGCGTCCTTTCATCCGCCGCAACTCATCATGAAAGGGAAGGAGGCCACATTGTCCGGCTGCTGCAAACCCACCACCGACGCTCCGCACGAATGCGGGGAAAGCTGCACCTGCTCCGCGCGATGACACACCCGTAGTGACACGGGAATCCCCGGCCGGCGACCGCCCGGCCGGGGATTCCCGCGTCGGGGCGGGCTTCTGAGCTACATGGTGAGGGATGTATCGCCCGGGGGGCAGGGCGGCATGGTGCCCGCGGCGGTGGCGGGAGCGAGAGCGAAGAACAGTGGCAGCGCCAGCAGCACGCCCGCGCCCGCAGCCGCTATCACGGTTCTCGCCGCACCGAGCGGTCGGTGCGGGGCGACAAGTCGTCGCACCCGGAGGACGGCCGACTCGCCACCGGCGCCGAGCGCCGGGGCCGGGGCGAGGCCGTGTTCGGCCAATCGCACGAGCGCCGTGGCCACAGTAGTCCGGCCGCTGCGCCGTGCGGCATCGTCGTCTGCCAGCATCTCGACGAGACGGCCGAGCGTGCCGCGGGCTTCGCGGAAGACCGCGATCCGGGGGAAGGCGCAGTGCAGCGTCTCGGCCGCGGCCAGGATCAGGTGGTGCCGACCGCGCAGGTGCGCCTGCTCGTGCGCGAGCACGGCGATGAGCTGATTGTGATCGAGCGCCGTCAACGCCGCACTCGTCAGAACGACCCGATGCTGGCGACCAGGCAGGCAGTAGGCGGCGGCCGACGCATGCTCGATCACGAACGCGTCGTAGTCACGGTGTCGCTCGCCGAGAACTGCAAGGGCATCCAGCTGGGTTTGCCGATCGCGGGACAAGCGGACCCGGACGGCGATGAGAGAGTAGCAGACCCTGCCGAGCACGGCGAGGGTCGCGACGGCCCCCGTCGCGCTGACGGCGGCACCGCCGGGGGTGGAGTATTGCGCCAGCAGAGTCATCGCGCAGGCGCGGATGAACTCCGCCAGGTTCGTCGTCCAAGGGATCGCCGGAATCGCGAGGCTCAGTCCGGCGAACACGACGGCGGACACCAGCGACAGACTGAGGGCTTGCCAGACCGCGATTCCGAGCCGGGGTGACCTTTCGAGCCAGGGGATTCGGCGCAGGATCATGGGTCCGAGGCCGGCCACGAGCGCGGCGTAGAGGATCAGGGCGGCCGGCGCGGTCATGGGGCGGCGGCGCTCGGGCCGTGCTCCGTGCTCTGATTCAGGGCCTCACGGAGTCGAGCGACCTCGGCGGGCGGGATCTGTTCAAGAAAATGCAGCAGCGTCGCGGTAGTGTCGGCACTCCCGGCCAGCACCGTCCCCATGAAGGCCGCGGTGTACTGTTCGCGCGTCATCACCGGGCGATAGCGGTAGGCCCGACCATCCTTCTCCCGGGTCAGGATGCCCTTGCGACGCAGGTTGTCCATCACGGTCATCACCGTGGTGTACGCGAGGACACGGTCCTTTTGGAGGTCCTCGAGAACCTCGCGCACGGCAACCGGGTGATTCCAGGACCACAGTCGATCCATGATGAGCTTCTCGAGTGTGCCCAACTGACGCATCGCGCACATTCCCTTCCAGCGGGGCTGCCACCGGCATCCGTCTTCAACTACTCAGCATAGTACCGGATGGGACTGGCCGCGCGGATCGGGTGCGTCAGCCGTCGATCCCGCCAGAACAGGGAGCACCGGGTTCGGGAGTTTGGGGGCCCTGCAAGTAGGTGGCCAGGAATTGTGCCAACCTGGGGTCGTCAGCGCTCTGCAGGCTGAGCTGCTTGCCCCACGCGCTGACGACCACGGGTGCCGGCAGATCCGGATATGGGCTGAGCAGTTCATAGTCGTTGTCGGCAGCCTGCGCGGCGAGCATGTCGCGTTCGTCGGCTGGGAGGTCGGGGCGGTAGGTGACCCAGACGGCCCCATGCTCGAGGGAGTGCACCGCTCTCCAGGTGTCGACCGGGTCCGGGTAGATTCCGCAGTTGGTGAGTTGCTCGGAATGGTCGCCGCCCACGGGAGGCACGGCAGGAAACGCCACCTTGTTGACGACGTGGTCTCGACCCAGGCCCTCCGAGCTCACGACCCCTCGTATCGGCCCAGTGGCGATCGGGGTCGATCCCGTTTGACCGGACACGATCACCAGGGTGACGGTCAGGGCGGCTGCGAGGATGATCGCGGCCCCAGAACCATAGAACCAGAGTTTGCGGCGCCGCTCGGCGCGTTTGAGATCTGCCTTCACGGATGCGACGACAGCCTGCCGATGCGGGGTCGCTCCCGTCCCCAGGTTCTTGGGCTTCATTCGGAGGCTCCTATCCGGGCTGCGCCCGTCATCTTCACGAGTTGGCTGAGTTGGTGGCGCAATTTCTTTTCCGGGAGGCGGCCGTAGCTGAAGAGCGCACCGTCGACGAGGACTCCGGGAGCGAAGGCGACAGCGTGTCGAAGTGCCAGCGCCCGACCGGTTTCGCTGCCGAGAGGGATCTCTTCGACTTCGAGGGGGAACTCCAAGGCTAGCCGAGCAAGTGCGATCTTTGCCTGCTCGCAGGAGACGCAGGAAGCCTGGGTCAAAAGGATGATCCGGGTCACGAGGCCACCTGGCCGTCCTGCATATCGGAGAGGATCTGCTCCAACGGAACATACATCGTGTAATCGGGCGCGCCGCCGTAGTCCGCGCGCCACTCGATGTCACCGGTCGGGCCCACCAGGACAAAGCTGTGACCGTTCCGGGAATCGCCCATCATGCCGTATTTGTTCGCGTCGTACTCGATGGAGACATCAAGTCTGGTATCCGCCAGGGCCAATGCCGTGAGCTTGTCATCGGACATCTTCTGAGCAATCAAGTCGACAGGTCCGCTGGTGATCGTGACGAGTTCGTCGATCCCGGCCGACGTCAACAGTGCGTCAGCGGCGGTCAGGTCTCGGATCTGATCCCAGCAAGGCTGGCAGCCGATTCCCTCATGGAAGAACAAGAGAACCGATTTGCCCCGATAGTCATTGAGGTTGACGATCCCGCCCGCAGTGGAGGGCAGAGAGAACGGGGGAGCCTTCTCGCCCGGACCGGGACTGCCGACCGCGTAACTGGCGGCCACTGCCGCTCCGGTGGGCGCCGACGGAGAGGGCTGCGCAGTCAGGGTGACGAAGAAGATGGCTGGGAGCACGGAGAGGACGCCGATCACGATCAGGGTTCTCCACAGTCGCGGGTGAGCCGTCCGCTTCATCGGGCCGGACGGTGGGGGGGTCGTGCTGGGTGAAGCCATTACTCGGATTCCTTCGTTTTCGTGTTCGTGTTCGTGTCCGTGGGGGTGTGCGCGTGCTCGGGCTGCGAGGCGGCCGGGGCCGATTCCGTCGAGGGTCGGCTGGCCCGGGCTCGGCTGGCCAGCGCCAGCCAAATGAGCAGGACCAACGCCGCGAATACGGCGACTGAGGTGATCCAGCCGGGAACGAACGACAGGAACTGCAGTATGAGCGCGGCGCTGTGCCCGAGCGCGGCGGCGACCTCGACCTGCCACCCGTCGGGTGCCATTCCGGGACCCTGCACTGCCAGGGCGATGGTGATGGCTCCCATCGCAACCATCAACCCGCCCGATACCAGCGTCACGAGCGGCATCCGCTTGCCCGAGCCGGGCCAGAGCGGCACGGATGCCGACATCACGCGGCTGCTGCCCCAGTCTTTCTTGTCCCAGACCAGGGCTAACACGGTCAATGGTGCGACCATGCCGAAGACATAGGCCACACCCACCACAGCTGCGGCAGGGATCGACGACGCCGCCCCGGATAGTGCTGCCACGCCGGCCAGCACCGGGGCGCAACAGGCGCTAGCCGCACCGGAGAAGACCCCGAGGCTGTAGACGGATCCGATGCCGGTTCCACCACCGCGCCCGGATGGCATCGGAAGCATCAACTTCCAGCCGAGCAGGGTGGCGACGCCGACCCCCACCATGAGCAGGCCGACGACGCTGAAGATGCCGAAGTGGTATTGGAACAGGATTCGGCTCACGAGCGCGGCACCGAGTGCGATTGGCAGGATGATCGTGGCGATCCCGGCCGAGAACACGAGCGTCATTCCGAGAATTTGGGTGCGACTTCGAAAGCTCGAGGCGAAAAACGCCGGCAGCATCACGGACACACAGCACGGCGCCATCAGGGCGACGACACCGCCGAGAAATGCCGCGAGAATCGTTGTCGAGAACAGAATTTGTTCCATGGGCCAGCTCCGATCAGGAATGCTGGGACGACAACCCAACTACTAACTAATCTAGTAGATGGAAGCTGACCCGAAGCTGAGAGTGCGCGAGCTGCCCAAGTCGTCGAGACCGACGCGCGCCCTGTGAGGCGGAAGCCAGCCGCAGGTCAGGTCACGGTGGCCGGTTCGGTGTGCAGCGCGCCAGTGTGCGTCGGCGCGACGGTCAGGGTGAGTCCGCGGAATCGGCGTAGGCGGAGGCTGTTGCTGACGACGAAGACCGAGGACAGTGCCATCGCGGCGCCGGCGATCAGCGGGTTGAGCAGGCCGAGCATCGCGAGGGGGATCGCGGCCACGTTGTAGGCGAAGGCCCAGAACAGGTTGGCCTTGATGGTGGCGAGGGTGCGTCGGGAGAGTCGGATCGCGTCCGCGGCCGCGACCAGGTCGCTGCGTACCAGGGTCAGGTCGCTGGCCTCGATGGCGACGTCCGTTCCGGTTCCCATCGCGATGCCGAGGTCGGCGGTGGCCAGCGCGACGGCGTCGTTCACGCCGTCGCCGACCATGGCGACGACGCGCCCTTCGCTCTGAAGTTGCCGGATGGCCTCGGCCTTCTCGGCGGGCAGGACGCCGGCCCGCACCTCGGTGATGCCAACTTCCGCGGCGACGGCTGCGGCGACGATCTCGTTGTCGCCGGTGAGCAGCACCGGGCGCAGGCCGAGGCGGCGGAACTCGGCGATCGCGGCCGCGCTGGTGGGCTTGACCGTGTCGGACACGGCGATCAGGCCATTCGCCTGACCGTCCCAGGCCACGGCGACCACGGTGCGACCCTGGCCCTCGAAGGAGGAGAGCGCCGCCTGGAGGTCGGAGGGGAGCGGGATGGCCCACTGGTCGGCCAGCCAGCGGGGGCGGCCGACGAGCACGACCCGGCCGTCGATGAGGGCTTGCACGCCGAGCCCGTCGGTCGAGGCGAACGATTCCGGCGTCGGCAGGTCACCGGTCCGGTCCCGGGCGCCGGTCACGATCGCCTTCGCGATCGGATGTTCGGAACCGGTCTCCGCCGCGCCGGCGAGGCCGAGGAGCTCGGCCTCGGTGGTGCCGGCGGTGGGGGCGGTCGCGACGAGGGTCATCCGGCCGGTGGTGACGGTGCCGGTCTTATCGAGCACGATGGTGTCGACCCGGCGGGTGGATTCGAGTACCTGCGGGCCCTTGATCAGGATGCCCAGCTGGGCGCCGCGGCCGGTGCCGACCAGCAGCGCGGTGGGTGTTGCCAGGCCGAGCGCGCACGGGCAGGCGATGATCAGGGTGGCCACGGCCGCGGTGAACGCCACGACGGGCCCGGCGCCGAGGAGGAGCCATACGACCAGGGTGGCCAGTGCCAGCCCGATCACGATCGGCACGAACACGGCGGACACCCGGTCGGCGAGGCGCTGCACCTCCGCCTTGCCGGTCTGCGCCTGTTCGACCAGGCGGCCGAGTTGGGCGAGCTGGGTGTCCGCGCCGATCCGGGTGGCCCGAATCACCAGGCGCCCACCCGAGTTGAGGGTGGCGCCGACGACGGCGGCGCCGGGGCCGACCTCGACGGGGACGGACTCGCCGGTGAGCATGCTGGCGTCGATCGCCGAGTTGCCCTCGGTGACCGTGCCGTCCGTGGCGATCTTCTCGCCCGGACGCACCACGAACAGGTCGCCGACGACGAGGGACGCGGTCGGCACGGTGGTCTCGATGCCGTTCCGGAGGAGGGTCGTCTCCTTCGCTCCGAGTTCGAGCAACGCTTTCAGGGCGGCGCCGGAGCGCTTCTTGGCGCGGGCCTCGAAGTAACGCCCGGCCAGGATGAACACGGTGACGGCGGAGGCGACCTCGAGGTAGATCTCGTGCGCGCCGCCTTCCGGGTTGGCGGTGAGGCTGAAGTTCATGGTCATGCCCGGCATCCCGGCGGTGCCGAAGAACAGGGCGAACAGCGACCAGCCGAGGGCGGCGAGCACGCCGATGCTGATCAGGGTGTCCATGGTCGCCGCGCCGTGGCGAAGGTTGGCCCAGGCGGCACGGTGGAAGGGCCAGGCGCCC
Organism: Cryobacterium mannosilyticum; assembly: GCF_004402705.1. Classification (NCBI taxonomy): domain Bacteria; kingdom Bacillati; phylum Actinomycetota; class Actinomycetes; order Micrococcales; family Microbacteriaceae; genus Cryobacterium; species Cryobacterium mannosilyticum. Next base: position 113,405 of record NZ_SOFM01000009.1, read on the forward strand.
CAGACGGCGACGGGCGCGGCCAGGGTCAGGGCCAGCCACTGCCAGTTGCTGAATTGCAGCGGCGGGATCATCGAGAGCAGCAGCACGGGAGCGGCGAGCACGGCGGAGAGGATCAGCCGCTGGCGCAGGCTCGCGACCTCAGGGTCCTGCTCGGTGGGCGCGTCGGGTGCCGTGGCTTCGGGCGGCCGGGGTCGTTCGGCGGTGTAGCCGGTCTCTTCGATCACGGCGATGGCCTGCTCGAGGGTTGTGCCGTCGGGGAGGAAGACGCTGGCCTTCTCGGTGGCGTAGTTCACCGAGGCCTCGACCCCGGGCATCCGGTTGAGCTTCTTCTCGATCCGGGCCGCGCAGGAGGCGCAGGTCATTCCGCCGACGAGAAGGTCGACCTGCTCCCCGCTCATGAGCTCGCCGGGACCAGTTCGTAGCCTGCCTCATCGATGGCGGCAGCCACGGCGGCCGCGTCGAGCGGGGCGGCACTGGAGACGGTGACCACCGAGACACCACCCGGGACGAGTGCGACCGTGACATTCTCGGGGCCGGCCAATTTACCGACTTCCGCCGTGACGCTGGCGACACAGTGCGAACAGGTCATCCCGGTCACCCGGTAGGTTGCGGTGGACGCGTCACGGGGGAGTGCCGTTGTGCTTTCGCCGTGATCTGAGTGCGAATCGCAGGTGCAGGATGCATCAGTCAGGCCGAGGTCGTTCACATTCGTGGTGTGCATAAGATTCAGTGTTCCTTTCGATCCGCGACGTTTTCGCGAACTCTCGCCGTCTACCCCTGTGGGGTAACGAAACAATTATACCCCTGTGGGGTATGATTATGTGACGATGAGATCCCGGACTGCGGACGGCGTGGTTTTGGTCCGGTGTGGAGATGAGAATGGAACGACAATGAGTGAGTCAATCGAAGCCTCGACCGGGGAGCACTCCGCTCATCACGGCTATATCTCCGGCAAGGATGCCTATCTCAAGCGGCTGCGTCGGATCGAAGGGCAGGCCAGGGGCATCCAGGGGATGGTCTCCGACGAGAAGTACTGTATCGATATCCTCACCCAGATTTCGGCGATGACGAGCGCCTTGCAGTCCGTTGCGCTCGGCCTGCTCGACGACCACCTGAACCATTGCGTCGTGTCCGCCGTCGCGGCCGGAGGCGAGGAGGGGGTCCTCAAGATCAAAGAGGCCTCGGAGGCGATCGCCCGGCTGGTTCGTTCCTGACCCGGGGCGGACGCCGTCGAGGACGGCGCTCACGACTTGGAGGAAACGGACGTCCTGCGGGGGCGACTCGCCGTCTACTCATGGCAGCCTCCGCAAGCCCCGCACCAGCGGCGCCTTCCCGAGGGCGGTGCGCTCCACGGCGTCAACCACTCGCACGTCGAGGGCGGTACCGACGACTCCCGCTGATTCCAGGGCCGCCGCCAGGCCGGTGCGAACCTGCTCCACCGATGCCGACGCGGCCAGGCCGGCCAGCATAACCCGGAGGGTTGCCGGCTCCTGGATGACCTGCCAGCCCGCGATCGTTGCGTCGTCCAGGACGTTGTGGAAGACGTTTGGGTGAATGCTGACCTCGCCTGTGATCCCGGGCAGTATCAGAACGTCCTCGATCCGGCCCTCAATTCCGGCTAGGCGGGCGAATGAACGACCGCACGGGCAGCCGCGGCCGTCGATACCGACGCTGTCGGACATCTCATAGCGGATCAGCGGCAGGGTGCGGGAGAACAAGACGGTGACCAGGATCCTGGCGCCGATCGTCCCAGGCGGAACCGTCAGGCCGGCCAGGTCCACAGGTTCCACGATCACTAGGTCCTCGTAGATGTGGCTCGTGTGAAACACACAGGGCGACGCGATGCCCGCCGTTTCGGTGGCGGCGTAGACGTCAAAGGGCGCTGACTCCCAGGCTGCCTGTATCTCGGCGGCGGACCGCACGGTCAGCACCTCGGAAGCAGACACGACCGACTGCGGCGAAATGCGCAGGCCGCCTGCGCGCTGCTCTGCGGCCAGAGGCTTGAGCGCCGACGCGTATCCAACGAGGAGCCGAGGCTGGAAGGAATTCAACGCGGCGACGATCTCCCGTACTGGACTTGTCGCGTCCAGCCGGAGCGTCGGCACGAGCCTGGATCGCAAGGAGGCCCCGACCACCGCCGATTGATGCGTCGGTGTGCGGGAGCTGACCATGGCAACTCGCAGCGGATGAGCCAGCCCGGCAGGAACGCCGGCCCAGTCGTTGGCTCGGGCATAGGAAGCGAGCACCGTGGCCCATTCGCGCCGATTCCAGATGAAGATGCCTCGCCGCCCGGTGGTGCCTGCCGTTGCGGCTGCCCACCAGCGACCCCGCCAGGGACGCCCCGGGTCCGTGCCGGTCGCCACCAGATTGCGCAGATGCTCCTCCACGTCTGCTAATCGCAGCCCGGGATCGGTCACAGCCTCGTCGAAGTGGCTCATCAGGTCAGCCTTCGTCACCGCAGGTAGTTGGGACAACGGCGCGTCAAACAATCCGGCGTGATGCTGTCGATAGAACTGGGAGCCGGCGTATGCCGCTCGCCGGAGCTCCTGCAACGCCCGTGCCTGATGGGCCTCGATTTGCTGGCGGCTCCAGCGGTCCCTGGCCTTCCAGCGTGCCCGGAAGTAAAGAAGCTCTGACAAGAGGCGGATGTCCATGCGGAACCCCTGTCGTGAACAAGACGGTGTGGGTTGATCCGGGCTAATCATATCCCCAACTGTGAATACCCTCCAGGGGTACCGAGGGCCGGGAGCAGGTCCGCATACTCGACAAGTACCGCTAGCGGACCCGATCAGTCGGTCCGAACAGTCAGGGTCGAGCAACGGACCCTGAGGCCTTTCGCGGGTAGCGTGGCCGGCGAGGAGGAAGCCATGGACGCCATGCGGGCCTGGTCGGTTGAATCGGGCCGGCACCGACTCATCCTCGGGGAGAAGCCGGTCCCTGAGCCGGCCGCGGACGAGGTGCTCATCGAGGTCCTCGCGTGCGGCGTCTGCCGCACCGACCTGCACGTCATCGACGGTGAACTCGCACCGCACCGTCCGGACGTGACCCCCGGCCACCAGATCGTCGGCACGGTGGTGGGGCGCGGCGCCGCGGTGCTCGGATTGCAGAACGGAGACCTGGTCGGCGGCGCCTGGCTGCGGAAGACCTGCGGAACCTGCGAATGGTGTCGCACCGGCCGGGAGAACCTCTGCGAGGGGGCCCTCTTCACCGGGTGGGACGCCGACGGGGGATTCGCGCGCTACACGACCGTCCCGGAGGCCTTCGCCTACCCGTTGCCGGACGGCACCGACCCGGTCCAGACGGCACCGCTGCTCTGCGCGGGCATCATCGGCTACCGGGCGTTGTCGCGGGCGAACGTGCCGCCCGGTGGGCGGCTCGGGATCTACGGCTTCGGTTCGAGCGCACAACTCACGGCGAGGCTGGCCCTGGCCGGCGGAATCGACGTGTTCGCCATGACCCGCGGTGAACGCAACCGGGACCTGGCCCGCCGTCTCGGCTTGTCCTTCGTCGGCGACGCGGAGGCCGCTCCGCCGGTCCCGCTGGATTCCGCGATCCTGTTCGCCCCGGCCGGCAACCTGGTTCCGGTGGCGCTGCGGGCGACCAGGCGAGGAGGCACGGTGGTCGTCGCGGGGATCCACCTCTCGGACGTCCCCTCGCTCGACTACGAGGCCGACCTGTTCTACGAGCGGGACCTCCGCAGCGTGACGGCGAACACCCGGTCCGACGGCGCCGCGTTCCTTCGCCTGGCGCACAACCTCGACCTCGTCCCCGAGACCACCGTGTATCCGTTCGACGAGGTTGATCGTGCCGTCGCCGACCTGCGCGCGGGAGCTGCTGCGGGTTCGCTGGTGATCGATCTGCGGAGCGGCTGAGCTCGCCCCGGGTTGATAGATTCGGTGCATGCGAGAACTACAGGCGCGGATCATCGCGGAACTGAACGTGTCCCCGACCATTGAGCCGGCGCTCGAGTTGCGCCGCAGGGCCCAGTTCCTCGTGGACTACCTCCGGCGCACCGGGGCGAAGGGCCTCGTGCTCGGGATCAGCGGCGGCCAGGATTCGAGCCTGGCCGGACGGCTCTGCCAGCTTGCCGTCGAGCAGCTGGCCGCCGAGGGGCACCCGGCGACCTTCCTCGCCGTGCGCCTGCCCTACGCGGTGCAACGGGACGAGGACGACGCCCAGCTCGCCCTGGAATTCATCCGGCCCCAGTCGAGCGCAGCCTTCAACATCCAGCGCGCCGTCGACGGGATCGACGCCGAATACCTCGTCAGCATGGGCCGGGAGCTCCCCGACTTCGACAAGGGCAACGTCAAGGCCCGCGCCCGGATGGTCGCCCAATACGCCCTCGCGGGCGCACAGGGGCTCCTCGTCGTGGGCACCGATCACGCGGCCGAGGCGGTCACCGGGTTCTTCACCAAGTACGGAGACGGCGGAACGGACATCCTGCCGCTCACGGGGCTGACCAAACGGCAGGGGCGCGCGCTCCTGGTCGAACTCGGCGCCCCCGAGCGGCTCTACCAGAAACAGCCGACCGCAGACCTGCTCGACGACACCCCCGGCCAGACCGACGAGGACAACCTGGGCCTGCGGTACGAGCAGATCGACGACTACCTCGAGGGGCGCCAGGTCGACGATGCCGTGGCCGACGCCATCGAGAAGCGCTACCTGGCCACCGAGCACAAGCGCCGCGTGCCGGCGTCGATGTTCGATGAGTGGTGGCGTTAGGGCGGATCGTCAGGGCGGCGGGATCGTGCGGACGGATCTAAGAAGCGGAGTACGGCGCGGGCCGCACCTCGAGCGCCTGCACGTCGTCGAGGAGGCGCTGGGTCTCCGTCGACGGTGAGGCCGGGGTGGTGGCGTAGTTCAACGGTGCCGGGTTCAACGGTGCCGGGTTCAACGGTGCCGGGTTCAACGGTGCCGGCACCGGCGCAGCCTGCGGGGTCGAGTACTGGTCGTGGTGTTGTTGCGCGGCCCACGCATCCTGCTCGGCGAGCAGGCTCTTCTCGGAGGTGGTGTTCGCCACCTTCCACCGGTCCAGGTCACTGAGGAAGACCTTGCGCGCCCGAGCAGGCTTGTGCTGCCATTCGATCAGACGGTCACGGAACTCGAGCAGAGCCGGTTCAAGCTGGTAGCCGAAGGTGGCGGAGGTGCGCTTGAGCTCGGCCAGCTGGTGCGCGGCCCAATTCGCGGCCACAGCAGACCCCTTGATCGGCAGGAGGCGCAGCTGGATGTCGGCCTGGCCGACGGCGCGGTCCGCCATGACCTGCTCCTGGGGGCTCAGCGAGTTCCAGACGGATGCCTCGGTCGCCGCGTCCACCAGGGCGCCGATGACGGCCGCCTTCAGCTCTCGATCATGCTGGGCGAGCAGGTGGCGGATTGCTCCTCGGGAGATCCACGCGGCCAGCAGGCTGGCCACGATGATCGCGACGACAAGCACCACGGCGCTGAACACCATGGTCTGATTGCTGGCTGCCGTGAGCCAGGACACGAAACTATTCCACCACTGCATGAGCGGCACTTTACCGGGACCGATCCCGGTTCGCGGGGAACACGCCCGGCGTGCCTGAAAGGTCGTGTCGGCGAAGATGCAGAAGACTCACCGGAAGCAATCCGCGGCGTCGTCGATGTTCCAGAAGGTGCCGAGGGCCGTCGTCCGGGTGGACGCCAGGAGACGCCGCGCAGCGAAGCGCTCGTCGAGGCCGTCGGTGCTTCGTTCGATGTGGCCGAGCACCGCCCCGCTACGGGTGACCACGCGCCAGAGGCCGTCGGCGACGGGCAACAGGGAGAGGCCGCGGACGGTTCCGGTCGCCGGCCCGGGAGGACGGCCGGGCTGAAGAGGAAGGCGGGACTGAAGAGGAAGGCGGGATTGAAGAGGACGGCCGGACTGAAGAGGACGGCCGGACTGAAGAGGATGGCCGGACTGAAGAGGATGGCCGGACTGAGGAGAACGGTTCGGCAGGGCAGCAGCTGTGGACAAGGAATCCTCCGATATCGGCCGGCCGCGGTTGATGGTGTCTCCACGCTACGGCCGGCCACCGACATTCAGTCCGGGGCTGCGGCGACCGGCTCGCTCCCGAGGGCGAGGTCCTGGCTGGCGAGGTCCAGATCGACCGCTTGTTCACCCGGGCCGTCTGCGCGACCACGATGCCGGCGACACCGAGCAGCGCCATCGCCGCGACGCGAGGCGAGCGTAGAGGTATCCCACCGACTAACGCAGTCCGGTGCCGTGCACGGCGAACGGCTCGATCGCCGCGATCTCGTCCGGGGTCAACGCCGGGGCGTCCAGGGCCGCCACGGTCTGCTCCAGCTGGCCGACGCTGCTCGCCCCGACCAGCACACTGGTCACCGACCGCTGGCGCAGGATCCAGGTCACGGCAAGCTGGGCCAGGGTCTGGCCGCGCTCGGCCGCGATGGCGTTCAGGCCGCGGACCCGCTCGAGATAGGTGTCGGTGAGGACATCCGAGGACAGGAACCGGCTTGTCGCCGCCCGGGAATCCGACGGGACGTTCCCCGACAGATACCGGTCGGTCAGGAGACCCTGGGCCAGCGGTGAGAAGCAGATGCTGCCCACGCCGAGCTCATCGAGCACCGGGAAGAGGCCGTCTTCGACATGGCGGTCGAACATCGAGTAGCGCGGCTGGTGAATCAGGAGCGGCACGTTGTACTCGGCCAGAGCGGCGGCGGCGGCCCGGGTCTGTTCCGGCGTGTAGCTGGAAATGCCCACGTAGAGGGCCTTGCCCTGCTGCACGGCGGAGGCCAGGGCTCCCATCGTCTCCTCGATCGGGGTCTCCGGGTCGGGGCGGTGGGAGTAGAAGATGTCGACGTAGTCCAGTCCGAGGCGGCCGAGGCTCGCGTCGAGGGAGGACAAGAGGTACTTGCGCGATCCGAAGTCACCGTACGGTCCGGGCCACATGTCGTAGCCGGCCTTGGTTGAGATGACCAGTTCGTCGCGGTAGGGACGGAAGTCTTCGGCGAAGATCCGGCCGAAGTTCGTCTCGGCCGAGCCATAGGGAGGGCCGTAGTTGTTGGCCAGGTCGAAATGGGTCACTCCGAGGTCGAAGGCCCGGCGCAGGATGGCCCGTTGGGTGTCTGTCGGCCGGTCGTGCCCGAAATTGTGCCAGAGACCGAGTGAGAGTGCCGGAAGCTTGAGGCCGCTCCGTCCGGTGCGGCGATAGGTCATCTCGGAATAGCGGTTCTCAGCAGCAACGAAGGTCATGCAGTTACTCTAGGACCGTGCAAACTTTTGTGGTCGCAGGTGGATGTTTCTGGTGTCTCGACGCCGTGTATCGGGTGCTTCGCGGGGTGACCGACGTCGTGTCGGGCTACACCGGGGGAGACACGCCCGATCCCAGCTATGAGTCGGTCTGCACCGGCCGTACCGGGCACGCGGAGGCGATCGCGGTCACCTTCGATCCGGAGGTCATCCCGGCCGGCGTGATCCTCGACGTCTTCTTCACCCTGCACGACCCGACCCAGCTGAACCGCCAGGGCGCCGACGTGGGAACCCAATACCGCTCCGCGATGTTCTACGCCGACGACGAACAGAAGCAGCTCTTCGAAAAGGCGCGCACGCGTGCCGCCGAATGGTGGGGCGAGGGCATCGTCACGACGATCCAGCCGCTCGGCGAGTACTTCGTCGCGGAGGACTACCACCAGGACTTCTTCGCCAAGAACCCCGGCCAGGGCTACTGCATGGCCGTTGCCCTGCCCAAGGTGAACAAGATCCGCAAGTCCTACGCGCAGTACATTCTTCCCTAGCCCTCCACAGGCAGCGGAACGGTTCCCTCGTCCACGTGGATGGCGGACCGGGCACGCACCGGCACGGCCCTGTCGCAGACTCGGAGCACGCGACCCGGGGGTGACGGAGACAGGCACGAGCGTTCGCTCCCGGGTCGCGCGCGCCGAGCCGTAGCCCGGCGCCCGTCGAGGTGCAGGGAGCACGCAATGAGCGACATCATCACGGTGACCGGGATCGTGGCGACAACGCCGCGCCACGTCGTCACGAGCACCGGGCTGGCCATCACCACGTTCCGGCTGGCTTCCGGTCAGCGCAGGTTCGACCGGGCGAAACAGTCCTGGGTGGACGCGGAGACGAACTGGTACACGGTCTCGACCTTCCGGCAGCTGGCCCACAACGTGGTGCGGTCGGTGCGCCGCGGTGAACACGTCGTCGTTGCCGGCCGGCTGCGCATCCGCGACTGGCACAACGCCGACAAGAACGGCACCGCGGTCGAGATCGAAGCGGACAGTGTGGGCCACGACCTGACCTGGTGCACCACCATCTCCCAGCGTGCGGCCGCGGCGCCCGGGCGGCTGTCCGGGGAGCCGTCCCAGCCTGCAGAGCCGGCCGAACCGTCGGAGCCGTCCTCGCCAGAGGAACAAGCGGCACAGGATCAGGCCGAGTCCGGCGGCTTCCTGCCGAGGGAGGACGCCGGCCTGGTCACCCTAGACTCTTAGGGTCGGCCGCATCCGTGGCCCCTGGAAGGATGCCCCGTGCAGGTTGGACCTGGGATGGACCCGCGGCGCAGGGCAGGGGCGGTGGTCCCTCGGATGCTCGGTACCGCGGCCGTGCTCGCCCTCGGAGCAGGGCTCGGCCTGGGCCTGTCCGGCTGCGCCGCTGCGCCGCCCGCGACATCTCCGGCACCGTCGCCGAGCGCCTCCGCGCCGTCCGCCTCAACGCCGGCCGTGGCCCCGTCTCCGTTGCCCGCCCCGACCCTGCGGCCCGACCAGGACGCGCGCACCAATCTCGCCTATTTCGATTTCGTGGCGTCCGGCGTTGTGGCCGCCAACCCGGCGGCCGGCGGTCGCGACTTCATCGACGCGCTGGTCGCGGCCGGCTTCGACCGGGCCCGGATGGAGGTGACCTTCGACGAGACCAGTGCTGCGCTCGCCGCCGACTCGATCCAGTTCGCCGTGCGCTTCGACGCGGAATGCCTGATCGGGCAGAACGGGCCGGCCACCGGCGGCTATCACGGCGCCGTCATGCCGGTGCTGGCGAGCGGTACGTGTCTGGTCGGGGCCACGCGGCAAATAGACTGGTAAGCACTATGGCCGAATTTATTTACTCGATGGTCCGCGCACGCAAGGCGGTTGGCGACAAGCTCATCCTCGACGATGTGACGATGTCTTTTTTCCCCGGCGCCAAGATTGGCGTGGTCGGGCCGAACGGAGCCGGAAAATCCACGATCCTCAAGATCATGGCCGGCCTCGACACGCCGAGCAACGGTGAAGCGAAACTGTCACCCGGCTACAGCGTCGGCATCCTCATGCAGGAGCCCGAACTGGACGAGACGAAGACCGTGCTCGAGAACGTGCAGGAAGGCGTCGGCCCGATCAAGGCCAAGGTCGACCGGTTCAACGAGATCAGCCTCGCCCTCGCCGAGCCGGACGCCGACTTCGACGCCCTCCTGGCCGAGATGGGCACCCTGCAGGAGGCCATCGACGCCGCCGACGCCTGGGACCTCGACTCCCAGCTCGAACAGGCCATGGACGCCCTGCGCACCCCGCCGGGAGACTCGGCCGTTTCCGACCTGTCCGGTGGTGAGAAGCGCCGGGTGGCGCTGACCAAGCTGCTCCTGCAGAAGCCCGACTTGCTCCTCCTCGACGAGCCCACCAACCACCTCGACGCCGAAAGCGTGCTGTGGCTCGAGCAGCACCTCGCGCAATACCCCGGCGCCGTGCTCGCCGTCACCCACGACCGGTACTTCCTCGACCACGTGGCCGAGTGGATCGCCGAGGTGGACCGCGGTCACCTCTACCCCTACGAGGGCAACTACTCCACCTACCTCGAGAAGAAGCAGGAACGACTGCTGATCGCAGGCAAGAAGGACGCGAAGATGGCCAAGCGCCTCGCGGACGAACTTGAATGGGTGCGCTCGAACGCCAAGGGGCGCCAGGCCAAGTCCAAGGCCCGCCTCGCCCGGTACGAGGAAATGGCCGCGGCGGCGGAAAGCACCCGCAAGCTCGACTTCGAAGAGATCCAGATCCCGGTCGGCCCGCGCCTCGGCGCCCAGGTCATCGACGCGAAGAACCTCACGAAGGGCTTCGGCGACCGTGTCCTCATCGACGGGCTCAGCTTCACCCTCCCGCGAAACGGCATCGTCGGCATCATCGGACCGAACGGTGTCGGTAAGACGACACTGTTCAAGACGATCGTGGGCAAGGAGCCCCTCGACGGCGGCGAGCTCAAGATCGGTGAGACCGTCGCGATCTCCTACGTCGACCAGGACCGCACCGGCATCGACCCGAACAAGACCCTGTGGGAAGTCGTCTCGGACGGCCAGGACTACATCCAGGTCGGCAAGACCGAGATCCCCTCCCGCGCTTACGTGTCCACCTTCGGATTCAAGGGCCCCGACCAGCAGAAGAAGGCCGGCGTGCTCTCCGGTGGAGAGCGCAACCGTCTCAACCTGGCGCTCACCCTCAAGCAGGGCGGCAATCTGCTCCTGCTTGACGAACCCACCAACGACCTGGACGTCGAAACGCTCGGCTCGCTCGAGAACGCGCTGCTCGAATTCCCCGGCTGCGCCGTGGTGATCACTCACGACCGGTGGTTTCTCGACCGGATCGCAACCCACATCCTCTCCTATGAGGGCACCGACGAGGATCCGGCGAACTGGTACTGGTTCGAGGGAAACTTCGAGTCCTATGAGCAGAACAAGATCGAGCGCCTCGGCCCGGATGCCGCGAAGCCGCACCGTTCCGCCTACCGCAAGCTCACCCGCGACTAGGACCACGATGAAGCTTCATGTGCCGATCACGCTGCGCTGGTCCGATCTTGACGCGTACGGCCATGTCAACAATGCCGCGATGTTGCGCCTCCTCGAGGAGGCGCGCATCCAGGCGTTCTGGCTGGACGAGGACGCGACCGAGCCGGCGCTGGGAGCGGGCACCGCGGTGCTCGACGGCCGGCCGGGGGCCGCGACGCTGACCCTGATCGGCAGGCTCGAGGCCGAATACCTCGCACCGATTCCCTACCTGCGGCAACCGGTCGTCGTGCGGCTCTGGCTGGGCAAGCTCGGCGGGGCCAGCCTCGAAGTCTGCTACGAGGTGTGGAGCCCCGACGGAGTGCTTCCGGCGGTGCTCTACGCCCGGGCGAGCACCACGATCGTGCTGGTCGACGCCGCCACCGAGCGGCCGCGCAAGATCAGCCCGACCGAGCGCGACGCCTGGACGCCGTACCTGGACGAGCCCGTCAGATTCTCCCGGCGGGCATCCGTTCCGGAGGACTAGCCCGGTTTCGGAGGGCTACCGCGGGGTCTCGCTGAACGAGCCCTGCCAGATCGCCCGGCTGCCGGATTCGCCCACCAGCACGGTTTGCCAGGTGGCCACGCCGCCGAGTCCGAGGGCCAGCAGCACCAGCAGCACGCTCACCACCCGCGGCCCGGTCCCCGGGCGCGCACGGCGTCGCCGGTCCTGCACGGTGTGCCAGAGCCAAACCAGGACGCCGAGCAGCCCGAGGGAGAGCGTCCACGGCCAGAGCGCCCCGCCCAGGCCCGCATGCACGCCGATCAACGGGGTGGGTGCCACCCGGGCCTGCAACCAGGCACCGGCCTGGCTGGTCAGCGGCACCAGCACGATCACCGCCAGCCCCAGCGCCGGCAGCACGATTCCCAGGCGGCGGCGCACCCCGGGGAAGACCGCGGCGAGGAGCACGGCCAGGGCGGTCACCGGCACGAGAACGACGACGAGGTGCACGAGGAGAACGTGCAGGGGGAGACCGTTGACGGAGTAGAGGTCCATGGCCGCCCGGCTCCTAGGTGGCGGTGACCGAGTCGCCGGTCACCGTCACCGGCACCGCGACCAGCGGGCTCGGGGCCGGTCCACCGAGGACCTCGCCGGTCATCGCGTCGAACTTCGAGCCGTGGCACGGGCAATCGAATTCCTTGCCGACGGGCTTCACCACGCAACCCCGGTGGGTGCACACGGCGCTGAACGCGATCACCTTCCCCGCGGTGGGCTGGCTGACCAGGATGGGCTTTCCGTTCAGTGACGCCTCGACCGAGCCGCCGACCGGGATGTCGGCCAGCTTGGCGACCTCCGTCGCGGACTTCGGGCCGCCCTCCTGGTCGGTGGCTGCGGCATCCCCGGTCGCGGCCGGCCCTGTGCTGCAACCGACGAGTGCGACGGCGGTTCCCGAGCCTCCGATCAGGAGGGCGGCCCGGCGGGAGATGCCCACGGCGGTATCGGCTGGAATCGTGGTGGAGTTCGTCATGGTTCTCCTTGACCGGGTTCGCGAATAGGTTGGGGTCGGCAGGGCGATGCTACCCAGTGGACCTGTTACTCAGTACAACGACACGGTGGCGCTTTCGGTTCAGCGTCCGGGTGAACCCCGCCGGCGGGTCCGACGTGTTAATGACGGGAGGTGCATGGTGACGGACGAGCGGGCCGAACTCCTGCGTGCCCTCCACGATGAACATGCCCCGGCGCTCTGGCGTTATGTGGTGCGACTGACCGGGGACGCCGCCCTCGCCGACGATGTGGTGCAGGAAACCCTGCTCCGGGCCTGGCGCCTGCCCCGCGTGCTCGACCAATCGGAGACGTCCGCCCGGGACTGGCTGTTCACGGTGGCCCGCAACCTCGTCATCGACGACCGCCGGTCGGCCAGGCACCGCCACGAGTTCACGACCGATCAGCTCCCCGAACAGCTGACTGTCGACCAGACGTCCGCCCTGCTCGATTCCTGGCTGGTCGCCGACGCGCTGGCAGGGTTGTCCCCCGAACACCGGGCCGTGGTGATCTGCGCGTACTACCGCGGCCAGTCGGTCGCCGAGACCGCCCGGCTGCTGGACATTCCGCCCGGCACCGTGAAGTCCCGCCTGCATTACGCGCTCCGGGCGATGCGGCTGACCCTGCACGAGCGGGGGGTGAGCGAACGATGACCACCCCGGATGCCTACGCCGACTGGGATGCCGCCTATGTGCTCGGGGCGCTGACCTCCGGTGAGCGGCACGAGTTCGAGCGTCACCTCGCCGAGTGCCCCGACTGCGCCCGGATGGTCGCCGAGCTCGCGGCACTGCCGGGGCTGCTCGGCACCGTTCCGGCCGAAGAGGCGCTCGCGCTGGACCGGCAGGCAGCGGAGCCGCACCCCGACTCGGCGCCGCGGGACGCCGACCGTGCCGGCGGGCCGGGCCTGTCCGGCCTGTCCGGCCTGTCCGGCGAGAGCCTGCCGCGGCTGATGGACCGGGTGCGGCGGCGCCGTCGTCGCGTGCGCGTGCTCGTGGCCGGGGCCGTCGTGGCGGTGGCCGGTGCCTCTGCAGCCGCCGCCCTCGTGCTGGCCACGGTGCTCCCGGGCGCTCCCGGCGCGCCGGTCGCGGCTCCCGTTGCCTCCCCGGCTCCCGCAGCCTCCGCGGCGCCGGGCAGTGCCCAGCCCCGGGCAGCCCGCACGGTGATGGAGCAGGTCGTGCCCAGCCCGCTCAGCGCCAGTTTCGTGCTGACCGGCGAGGCCTGGGGAACCAGGATCGACTCGTCGTGCAGCTACGCGCAGACCGGCGGAGGCTCCGGCTCCGCCGAACGGGCGTATTCGATGTACGTGACCGACACCCGCGGCACGGTGACCCTCGTGGCGACCTGGCTGGCCGGCCCGGGCACCGCGATCGAGGCCGTCGGCACGACCAGCGTCGCCCGGCACGACATAGCCTCCGTCGACATCCGTCTCGAACCGGACGGTCTGGTGCTGCTGGCCGGCCGGCCGCAGTCCTGAGCTGAGCGGGACTACTCGGCGTTGGTGGGCACCCTGAGCATGCCCTCCTGGGCCACCGTGGCCAGGAGGAGCCCGGACCGGCTGAAGATGCTTCCGGTGGACAGGCCGCGGCCACCCTGCGCCGAGGGGGAATCCTGCACGTAGAGCATCCACTCGTCGGCACGTCCGAAGCGGTGGAACCACATGGCGTGGTCGAGGCTCGCGACCTTGAGCCCTGGGGTGGCCCAGGCGATGCCGTGGCGCCTCATGATCGGCTCCATGATCGAGTAGTCGCTCGCGTAGGCCAGCGCCGCGCGGTGCAGGTCGGGGTCGTCCGGCAGTGGGCCGAGCGTCTTCATCCACACGGCCTGGCGCGAGGTGTGCTCGCCGTTCACCGTCAGGTAGATCGGCGACGGGATGTGGCGCATGTCGAACGGGCGTTCGCTGGCCCAGTAGCGCGCGATCGAGTGGTCGACCCTCTCCAGGGACTCCGCCGCGGTCGGCAGGGACTCCGGGTCGGGCAGGTCGGTCGGCATGTCGATGTGATGTTCGAGGCCCTGGTCGTCGTCCTGGAACGACGCGATCATCGAGAGGATCGGCCGCCCGTCCTGGTAGGCCTGCGTGCGGCGGGTCGCGAAGGAGCGTCCGTCGTGGATCCGGTCGACCGAGAACGTGATCGGCTGGCCCACGTCGCCCGGACGGAGGAAGTAGCCGTGCATCGAATGAACGTGCCGGTCGTCCGGCACCGTGCGCATCGCCGCGACGAGCGACTGGGCCAGGACCTGTCCGCCGAACACCCGGCCGAGCGGCATCCATTGCGACGGCCCGGTGAAGATGTCCTCGCTCGTGCGGGCACCCGTGTCGGTGAGGTCGAGGGCGGTCAGGAGACCTTGCATCGGCTCGTCCATGTGGCCTCCTCAGGCGCGTGAAGGGGGGTTCGTGTGAGCCCCGTCGTACCTTGGTAGTTTAGGAGCAGATGAGCAAGTCATTTTCTCTCACGGATTCCCATTCCCTCAGCGACCTCCAGGTGTACCTGTCGCGTGCCAGCCGGGTGGAGGACGGTTCCGTGCGCCTGATTTCGGCGGCCGGGGTGCTCGCCGTCTACACGGCCATCCTCTACCCGCGCGGACTCCTCGACGGCAGCCCGACGGTGCTCGGCCTGCGCACGTTCGCACTCGGCACGCCGGTCGAGCTCGACGCGGTCGTGCCGGTGCGCTCACTGCTCGACCGGCTGGCCAGGCTCGTGTCCGCCGTGACCCTGTCGGACGCGCCGGTCAACGTGACCGTGCCGCTCGAGGTGACCACCGTGACCTGGGCCGGGATCTCCCCGCCCAAGGGCGGCTGGACGGCCCTGGGCGAGACGGATGCCGCCCTGCTGCAGGCATCCGCGGACGCCGGGATCGAGGAGGTCGCCGCGGTGATCCCGACCGGAACGGGCGGCCAGATCGTGCAGCGCGTGCGTTCCGAGGTGTGGGGCCGGCCGATCCCCGGACTGGAGATCGTGCCGGCCGGCGCGGCCTTCGCCGCCGTCAGTCTCGGCTTCCTGCCGAAGGAAGAACCCGTGCGCCTGTTCGAGACCGGCCCGTGGACCCGGCTGAGCACGAGCCGCGGCCACATCCTGGTGCGCCGCAAGCCCTGGTCGCTCCGCAGCTGACCGGCGTCGTCCGGCGGCTGAGTTCCGGAGAAAACACCTTGACTTAGCCCCACGTCGAAGGTGCTTTCCCCGGAACTCAACCGCTGAGCGGGTGAGCGTGTTGCTACTGGCCGGCCGTGATTCCCGCGGGCTCGACCACGGGTGCGTGAGCGGCTTCGGCGTCGGCATCGGGGGCGGCTTCGGACGTGTCCCGGCCCCGCCCGCCCCGGTAGCGCCAGATGCCGATCCCGACCACGACGGCCGCGAGGAGCAGCGACAGCAGCAGCGACTGGATCGCTGGGTTCCCGGCGTCAGGACGGCCCGGGGAGCGCCAAACCGGGTCCGGCCCCCGGCTGCGACGCATTAGGGCGCCAGGACGTCTCCGGTTGCGAGCAGCGCGGCCCACACATCGGCGCGGGCGTGGAAGGTGCCGAGGTCACGGCCGAGCAGCTGCTCGGCCTGGCCGATCCGGGCGCGGACGGTGTGCCGGTGCACCCCGAGCACCTCGGCCGCCGGCCCGAACTGGCCGTTCTGCTCCAGCCACACCCGCAGCGTGGCCAGGAGCGCGGTGCCATGGGCGGCGTCATGGTCGCTCAGCGGCGCGAGGGCCGCGCGGGCGACCTCCGAGGCATCCGTCCTGGCCAGGAAGGCGAGCACCCCCTGCCGGGAGATCAGGTCGAAGGCCACAATCCCCGGTTCGGCCTCCTGCGCACGCTCGAGCGCCTGGCGGGCCTGGGCGAGCGCCCTGGGCAGTGACCGGTACGGGGCCGGGTCTGACACCCCCACGTGCAGGCCGAACCCGACCAGATCGTCGAGCAGAGGGCCGGCGTCGGAGTCGAGGCAGACGACGACGCCGGCACCGACCCGGGCGTAGAAGAGGTGCCCGCCGCGCTCCTCGACCCGGAGCTCGAGGAACTCGGTCAGCGCATCCAGACGCTCCGGGGGAGGGTCGGCCACCGCGACCCGCACCGGCTCAGCCGGGAAGGCGCCCCACAGCTCGGCCGAGATCGTGTGCGCCAGCTCGACCTGACCGCCGAGCAGCGCGTGCAGCAGCCCGGAGCGGAGGTGCCCCCGGGCGCGCGCGAGCGCCGTGTTCTGCTCGAGAGCGAGCCCGGCGAGCGCGATCACGCTCGTCACGACCTCCTGGCCGGCCAGGTCGAGCGGGGTCCGGCCGCCGAGCGCGAGCACGCCGCGTAGCTGGTCGCGGCGCCCGAGCGTCTGCAGGTTGAGCGTCTCGTCGCCGTCGTCGACGGTGAGGCTGGCGCGCTGGCCGCGGCGGAGCATCCGCGCGGCCTCGTGCTGCGCCCGGTCGAGGGAGCCGGGGGAAGCGGATGCCCCGGTGAACGCGTCGCGGGGGAAGACCCGGTCGAGCGCCCCGCTCGGGTCGAACAGGGCGACCCAGTGGCCGAGCTGACGGGACAGCTCGCTCAGGGTGGCGCTGAGGCCGTCGGGGCGGAGGGCTGCGAGCGAGATGGCGCGCTGCGCGGCCAGCGTCCAGGTGTCCCTGGCGAAGCGCAGTTCGGCGACGAGGTCCCCGGCGGTGCGGGCCACGGCGATGAACGGCGTGCCGTAGGGCACCTCGACGAGGGGGATGCCCCTGGCCAGGCAGGCGGCGACCAGCGCGTCGGGCGTGCCGTCGCGCACGACCTCGGTGCCGAAGCCGAGGCAGGCGATGCCGAGGCCGGCCAGCCGGTCCACGTAATCGGTGTAGAAGGCATCCGTGGTCGCGTCGGAGGTGAACTGACGACCGGTGGTGAGCAGCATCTGGCTGGCGGAGAGGAACGGGGTCGGATCGGGCAGGTCCGAGCTGTGCACCCAGTCCACCGGCGCATCTAGCGCGCCGGCCGGGAGGTCGGACTCCGGGGTCAGCAGGCGCAGGTCCAGGCCCGGCTGGGCGAGGAGGCGACGCAGGGGAGGGAGCAGCGGTGGGGCCACGGACGGAGACATGCGACGAGTGTACAGGGCGGCGAAAGATCGGACGTAGGTTGTACATAGTGGCAGACGCGGGTGGGGCCTGCCGTGCATAGCATTGCGCAATTGGCATCGTCGCCGGCAGCGCGGCGATGCACCTGTGTCGCAGAACTGGAGCAGCCATGACCATCGTCGAAACCCCCACATCCACCGTGCCGCTCGGCGGACCGAGCCTCCCGCAGGAGCGTCGCCTGGTGACGAGCATCCCCGGCCCGAAATCGCAGGCACTGCAGGCGCGCAAGGCGCAGGCGGTCTCGGCCGGCGTGGGGGTGACCCTTCCGGTCTACATCGTCGCGGCCGGCGGCGGCGTGCTCGTCGACGTCGACGGGAACTCGCTGATCGACCTCGGCAGCGGCATCGCCGTCACCGGCGTCGGCAACAGCGCTCCGCAGGTGGTCGAGGCCGTCGCGGCCCAGCTCGCCCAGTTCACCCACACCTGCTTCACCGTCGCCCCCTACGACTCCTACATCGAGGTGGCCGAGACCCTCAACCGGCTCACCCCGGGCGACCACGCCAAGCGCAGCGCCCTCTTCAACTCGGGGGCCGAGGCCGTGGAGAACGCCGTCAAGATCGCCCGGCACTACACCGGCAAGCAGGCCGTCGTCGCGTTCGACCACGCGTACCACGGCCGCACCACCCTGACCATGGGGCTGACCGCGAAGAACCAGCCCTACAAGAACGGCTTCGGCCCGTTCGCCGCCGAGCTCTACCGCGCGCCGATGTCCTACCCCTACCGCGACGGCGGGCTGGACGGCGTCGTCGCCGCGAAGCGGGCCAT
Organism: Cryobacterium mannosilyticum; assembly: GCF_004402705.1. Taxonomy (NCBI): domain Bacteria; kingdom Bacillati; phylum Actinomycetota; class Actinomycetes; order Micrococcales; family Microbacteriaceae; genus Cryobacterium; species Cryobacterium mannosilyticum. The sequence goes on from NZ_SOFM01000009.1 coordinate 131,465, forward strand.
CTCGCAGATCGAGAAGCAGATCGGCGCCGAGAACCTCGCCGCGGTGATCATCGAACCGATCCAGGGCGAGGGCGGCTTCATCGTCCCCGCGCCGGGCTTCCTGCCCACGCTCGTGGACTGGTGCCGGGCCAACAAGGTCGTCTTCATCGCCGACGAGGTGCAGACCGGTTTCGCCCGCACCGGCGACATGTTCGCCAGCGACCACGAGGGCATCGTGCCGGACCTGATGGTGATGGCCAAGGGAATCGCCGGCGGCCTCCCGCTCTCCGCGGTCACCGGCCGCGCCGAGATCATGGACTCCCCGCAGGTCGGCGGCATCGGCGGCACCTACGGCGGCAATCCGCTCGCCTGCGCCGCGGCCCTCGCCACCATGGCGGCGTACGAGTCCGAGAACCTGGTCGCCCGGGCCAGGGAGATCGGCGCCATCCTCACCGGCCGGCTGAACGCCATCCGGACCGCCGACAAGCGCGTCGGCGACGTGCGCGGCCGTGGCGCCATGATCGCGGTCGAACTGGTCGACGCCGTGACGGGCGAACCGGATGCCGCCCTCACCGGACGCGTCGTCGCCGCCGCCCACGCGCAGGGTGTCATCCTGCTCACCTGCGGCACCTACGGCAACGTGATCCGTTTCCTGCCGCCGCTGAGCATCCCCGACGGACTGCTCATCGAGGGCCTGCAGGTCGTCCAGGCCGCGCTGGCCGCCGCATGAGCCTCCTCGAGGCCGCACCGACGGCCCTCCTGACCGCACCGGCGACCCCGCTCGCCACCCCGCTGGCCACCCCGCTGATCGACGCCCGCGCCCAGCTGGCCAGCGCGATCGACGTGCTCGGCTACGGCGCGGGGCTGCAGTCCCTGCTCTCCACGCCGCGCCGGGAGATGACCGTGGCCGTGCCGCTCCGCCGGGACGACGGCAGCACCAGCCTGTTCACCGGCTACCGGGTGCAGCACAACCTCTCCCGTGGACCGGCCAAGGGCGGCCTGCGCTACAGCCCGGGAGTCACCCTCGACGAGGTGCGCGCCCTCGCGATGTGGATGACCTGGAAATGCGCCCTGATCGACGTGCCGTTCGGCGGCGCCAAGGGCGGGGTCACCATCGACCCCCGCCAGTTCTCCCAGGCCGAGCTGGAACGGGTCACCCGGCGCTACACCAGCGAGATCCTGCCGATCATCGGCCCGGAGAAGGACATCCCCGCCCCCGACATGGGCACCGACGAACGCACCATGGCCTGGATCATGGACACCTACTCCGTCAACGTCGGCTACACCGTTCCCGGCATCGTGACCGGCAAGCCGATCAGCCTCGGCGGGTCGCACGGCCGCGCCAGCGCCACCTCCCGCGGGGTCACCCACATCGCGCTCGCGGCGCTCCGGCACCGCGGCATCAGCCCGCACGGCGCCACCGCCGCGGTGCAGGGCTTCGGCAAGGTCGGCCACGACGCCGCCGTGTTCCTCACCGACGCGGGCGTGCGTGTGATCGCCGTGAGCGACCAGTACGGCGCCGTCTACAACCCGAACGGCCTGGACTTCACCCGTCTCAGTGCCTACGTCGCCGCCACCGGACGGGTCGTCGGCTACGACGGCGCCGAGCCGCTGGGCGGCGACGCCCTGCTCGAACTGCCCGTCGACCTGCTCGTGCCGGCCGCCGTCGAAGGAGTGCTGCACGAGGGCAACGCCGCCCGGGTCAGCGCCCGGATCATCGTCGAGGGCGCGAACGGTCCCACCTCCCCGGCCGCCGACCGCATCTTCGCCGAGAACGGCCAGCTCGTCGTTCCCGACATCCTCGCGAACGCCGGCGGTGTGCTCGTCTCCTACTTCGAGTGGGTGCAGGGCAACCAGGCCTACTGGTGGAACGCCGACGAGGTCGAGCACAAGCTCGAAGAACGGATGCTCGGCGCCTGGCAGCAGGTCGTCGAATACGCCGCGGCTCGGGACCTCTCCCTGCGCGCCGCCGCGACCGTGCTCGCGGTCGAACGCGTCGCCGAGGCCCACCTGCTCCGCGGCCTGTACCCCTGACAACGGCCCGGCGCGGCCGTGCCGGATGAGAGAACCTGCGTGAACCAGAACCAACCGAAAGAGAACATCGTGTCCCGTCGTGAAACCGACCTGCTCGCCCGCGTCCCCGACGGGCTCTACATCAACGGGGCCTGGCAGCAGGGCGGCGGCGACCCGATCGAGGTGACCGACCCGGCGACCGGGCTCGTGCTCAAACGGATCGCGAACGCGGATGCCGCCGACGGCATCCGTGCCCTCGACGCCGCGGTCGACGCGAGCGCGGCCTGGGCGGCGACCGCCCCGCGGGTGCGCGCCGAGATCCTGCGCCGCGCCTTCGACCTGCTGCAGGAGCGCCGCGACGACTTCGCCCTGCTGATGACGATGGAGATGGGCAAGCCGCTGGCCGAGGCGAACGGCGAGGTCACCTACGGCGGCGAATTCCTGCGCTGGTTCAGCGAGGAGGCCGTGCGGATCAGCGGCCGCTACGGGCTGAACCCCGAGGGCACCGGGTCGATGGTCGTCTCCCAGCACCCGGTGGGCCCGTGCCTGCTGATCACGCCGTGGAACTTCCCGCTGGCCATGGCGACCCGCAAGATCGCGCCGGCTCTCGCCGCGGGATGCACCGTCGTGATCAAACCGGCCGAACTGACCCCGCTGACCACCCTCTACTTCGTGCAACTGCTCGAGGATGCCGGGGTGCCGGCCGGGGTCGTGAACGTGATCACCACCTCCGCCTCCTCGGCCGTGGCCGGGCCGATCATCGCCGACCCGCGGCTGCGCAAGCTGAGCTTCACCGGGTCGACCCCGGTCGGTCGCAAGCTGATCCAGCAGGCCGCCCAGGGCGTGCTGCGCACCTCGATGGAGCTCGGCGGCAACGCCCCGTTCGTCGTCTTCGAGGACGCCGACCTGGACAAGGCCGTCGACGGCGCGATGCTCGCCAAGTTCCGCAACATCGGCCAGGCCTGCACCGCCGCCAACCGGTTCATCGTGCACGAATCGATCGCCGCCGAGTTCGGCCGCCGGCTCACTGAGCGCGTCGCCGCTCTCACCATGGGCCGCGGCACCGAGGAGGGCGTCACCATCGGGCCGCTCGTCAACGAGGCCGCCGTGGCGAGCACCGACGCGCTCGTGCAGGACGCCCTGTCGAAGGGTGCCACCCTGCTCGCCGGCGGGGTGCGCCCCGAGGGCCCCGGCTCGTTCTACGCGCCGACGGTGCTCACCGGCGTCGCACCCGGCAGCGCCATCCTGCACGAGGAGATCTTCGGACCGGTCGTCGGCATCGTCACCTTCGCCGACGAGGACGAGGCCGTGCGCCTGGCCAACTCCACCGAGTACGGCCTGGTCGGCTACGTCTTCACGAGGGACCTCGCCAGGGGACACCGGATGATCGGCCGCCTGGAGACCGGGATGATGGGCCTGAACACGGGGCTCGTCTCCAACGCCGCGGCGCCGTTCGGTGGCGTCAAGCAGTCCGGCCTGGGCCGCGAGGGCGGGCTCGAGGGAATCCACGAGTACCTCCAGGCCAAGTACACCCTGATCCCGGTCTCCTGACCCCGATCGAACCCGAAGAACCAACTCACACTGCAGGGGAGCAATCATGACCACGATCGAACGCGACATTGTCATCATCGGAGCCGGGGCATCCGGCCTCACCGCCGCGACCGAGCTGCGGAAGGCGGGCCTCACCGTCGCCGTGCTCGAGGCCAGGGACCGGGTCGGCGGCCGGCTCTGGACCGACGACATCGACGGCGCCATGCTCGAAATCGGCGGCCAGTGGGTCTCGCCTGACCAGGACGCGCTCAAGGAGACGATCGCCGAACTCGGCCTCGAGACCTTCGCGCGGTACCGCATCGGCGAGAACGTGTACATCAACGCCGCCGGCGAGCGCACCCTGTTCGAGGGCGAGATCTTCCCGGTGTCGGCCGAGACCGAGCGTGAGATCCTCCGCCTGATCGAGCTGCTCGACGGCCTCGTCGCCCAGACCGACCCCGACCGCCCGTGGGCGCACCCGCGCGCGAAGGAACTCGACGAGATCTCCTTCAGCGCCTGGCTGGAGAACGAGACGACCGACCAGGAGGCCCGCGACAACATCGGCATGTTCATCGCCGGCGCCATGCTCACCAAGCCGGCGCACGCGTTCTCCACCCTGCAGGCGCTGCTGATGGCGGCCAGCGCCGGCAGCTTCAGCAACCTCGTCGACGCCGACTTCATCCTCGACGAACGAGTCGTGGGAGGCCTCCAGCAGGTGCCGATCCTCCTCGCCGAACGGCTCGGCGACGACGTGCACCTCGGCCAGGCCGTGCGCACCCTGCGCTGGACCGAGGACGGCGTCGTCGCCGTCACCGACGACCTCGAGGTGCACGCGCGCCGCGTCATCGTGGCTGTCCCGCCGGTGCTCTACAGCCGGATCTCGTTCGAGCCTCCGCTGCCGCGCCGCCAGCACCAGCTGCACCAGCACCTCTCGATGGGCTTCGTGATCAAGGTGCACGCCGTCTACGAGACCCCGTTCTGGCGAGAGGACGGTCTCTCCGGTACCGCATTCAGCCCCTACGAGCTCGTGCACGAGGCCTATGACAACACGAACTTCGGCGACAGCCGCGGCACCTTCGTGGGCTTCGTGTCGGACGAGGCCGCCGACCTGGTGTTCACCCTCACGCCGGAGGAGCGGAAGACCCGCATCCTCACCTCGCTCTCGCACTACTTCGGCGAGAAGGCGCTCACGCCGGTCGTCTACTACGAGAGCGACTGGGGCACCGAGGAGTGGACCCGTGGGGCCTACGCGGCGAGCTTCGACCTGGGCGGGCTGGCCCGCTACGGCGCCGATCTGCGCACCCCCGTCGGGCCGATCTCCTTCTCCTGCAGCGACCTGGCCGGAAAGGGCTACCAGCACGTGGACGGCGCCATCCGGATGGGACGCGACACCGCTGCGGCGATCGTCGCCTCCGCCGAACTCGTCTAGCGCTCTCGCGCTGCGGCGACCTCAGGTTGTCGCGGCGCACCTTTGGGCAGCGGGCGCACGTTCTAGAGCGTGTTGATTATTGGAGGCTGGCGATCGAGGCCAGCGCTCAGTCCCATGTCGGATGTCGATGGGCTGGTGTCGGCGCGGGCGATCGGGCGCTGTG
>NZ_SOFM01000043.1:0-140300 GCF_004402705.1 Cryobacterium mannosilyticum
ACAGCGCCCGATCGCCCGCGCCGACACCAGCCCATCGACATCCGACATGGGACTGAGCGCTGGCCTCGATCGCCAGCCTCCAATAATCAACACGCTCTGCACGGTGCGCCGGACTCCCAAAAGTGTGCCGCGAGGGCTCCTAGCCGGCGGAGCCGGACCGCAGCGCGCGGAGCACCTGCGCGGTCGCGATCGCGGCCGACGCGGCTTCTTCGCCCTTGTCCTCCTTCGACCCGGGCAGGCCGGCCCGGTCGAGGCCCTGCTGCTCGTCGTCGAGGGTGAGCACGCCGAAGCCGACCGGCTTGCCGGCGTCCAAGGCGACCCGGGTGAGGCCGTCCGTGGCCGCCGCCGAGACGTATTCGAAATGGGGCGTGCCGCCACGGATGATGACGCCGAGGGCGACGACGGCATCCGCCCCGTTCTCGAGCGCCACCTTGCAGGCGACGGGCAGTTCGAAGCTGCCGGGCACCCGCACCAGGCTGAAGCTCGCGCCGGAGGCCTCGAGCACGCGCGTGGCACCCGCGATCAGCCCGTCCGTGATCACGTCGTGCCACCGCCCGGCGACGATCACGATTCTCAGCCCGGTGCCGTCGACGGCGATCGAGGGTGATCCTGCTCCGCTCATAGTGCGATTCCCTTCAGGAGGTCGGTGTCTGCGATGTGGTGGCCCATCCGGTCGCGTTTCACGGCCAGGTAGTCCTGGTTGTGGCTGCCGACGCCCACGATCAGGGGCACCCGCTCGGTCACGGTGATGCCGTGCGCCTCGAGCTGGCGCAGCTTCTCGGGGTTGTTGGTCAGCAGCCGCACCGAGGAGATGCCTATCTGGTGCAGGATGGCGGTGGCCGCGCCGTAGTCGCGGGCGTCGGCGGGCAGGCCGAGGGCGAGGTTCGCGTCGAAGGTGTCCAGCCCGTCCTCCTGCAGCTTGTACGCGCGCAGCTTGTTGATCAGGCCGATGCCGCGCCCCTCCTGGCCGCGCAGGTAGACGACGATGCCGCCCTCCTCCTGGATCGTCTCGAGCGCGGCGTCGAGCTGGGGGCCGCACTCGCACTTGAGAGAGCCGAATGCCTCCCCGGTCAGGCATTCGGAGTGCACCCGCACGAGGGTGCCGTCGCCCGGGGTGCCCGAGACGATGGCGACATGGTCGGCGCCGGTCATCCGGTCCCGGTAGGCGCGGATCTGGAACGAACCGTGGCGGGTGGGCACGGTGGTCTCCACCTCGAAGTCGACCCGCGGGGATTCGAGGATCGGGCTGACAGTGGGCAGGTCGGTGTCGCAGTGGAATTCCTGCAGGTAGGCGATCAGGTCCTTGATCGTGATCACGAGCACGCCCTCGCGCTCGCCGAGTTCGAGCAGCCCGGGCAGGCGCATCATCTCGCCGTCCTCGGCGACGATCTCGCTGATCCCGGCGACGGGTACGAGGCCGGCGAGCTTCATCAGGTCCACGGCCGCCTCGGTGTGGCCGTCGCGTTCGCGCACGCCGCCGTCCACCGCGCGCAGCGGCATGATGTGGCCGGGCCGGTGCAGGCTCGCCGGGGTGGACGCCGGGTCGGCGAGCACGCGCAGGGTGTGGGCGCGGTCGGCGGCGCTGATCCCCGTGCTGAGACGGTCGGCCGCGTCGACGGACACGGTGTAGTTCGTGCCGCGCGGGTCCTCGTTGTTCAGCACCATCACCGGCAGGTCGAGCTTGTCGGCGAGGTCGTTGGTCATCGGGGCGCAGATGAACCCGGAGGAGTAGCGCACGGTCCAGGCGAGCCACTCCTGGGTGGCCATCTGGGCGGAGATGATCACGTCGCCCTCGTTCTCCCGGCCCTCGTCGTCGGCGACGATGACCGGTTTGCCCAGTCGCAGGGCGTCCAGGGCGGTGGGAATGTCGGCGAGACTCATGACAGGCTCCTTTTCGATCCTGCGGCCGCCAGGTCGAGCATGCGCTCCACGTGGCGGGCCAGGATATCGGTTTCGATGTTGACGTGATCGCCGACCATGCGCTCTCCGAGCGTCGTGGCGGTGAGGGTTTCGGGGATGAGCGAGACGTCGAACCACTGCTCGGCGGCGTCCGCGGGGCTGATGTCGCTCACGGTCAGCGACACGCCGTCGACGGCGATGGACCCCTTGCTCGTGACGAGCGGGGCGAGTTCGGGGGAGAGACTGAACCGGAGCACCCGCCAGGCGTCGCCGGGGGTGATCGTGAGCAGTTCGCTGGTGCCGTCGATGTGGCCCTGCACGATGTGCCCGCCCAGGCGGCCGCCGACCAGCGCGGCCCGTTCCAGGTTCACGGAGGTGCCGGCGGTGGCGCCGGAGAGGGTCGACATCCTCAGGGTCTGGGCCATCACATCCGCCGTGAAGGTCTCCTCGGTGCGGTCCACGACTGTGAGGCAGACCCCGCTGACCGAGATCGAGTCGCCGTGCCCGGCGTCGGACACGACAAGCGGGCCGCGCACGGTGAGGCGCACGGCATCCGCCGACGGGTCGACCCTCTCGATCCGGCCGAGTTCCTCGATGATTCCGGTGAACATGCTTCCCCTATCTCGGCCGGGCCACGATGAGGAGGTCCTCGCCGAGCCGGTCGCAGTGTTCGATGGTCAGGCGGCATTGTCCGTCGATTCCGGTCACGCCGATGTCGCCGAGGGCCAGCCGCCCGCCGCCGAGCAGCGCGGGCGCCAGGTAGACGAGGTACTCGTCCACGAGCCCGGCCGCGACGAACGCGCTGGCGAGCGTGGGTCCGCCCTCGATGAAGGCGTGACGGATGCCGCGGCCGTGCAGGTCGGCGAGCACGGCCGTGAGGTCGTGGGTGGCGAAGAACAACGGCGCGCGGGGGTGGGAGCGGAGCAGGGCATCCGCCGGGATGCCGCGGCCGCCGATCACGACGGGCAGCGGCTGGCCGGGCAGCAGCGCCCCGGCGGCGTCGCGGGCGGTGAGCGCCGGGTCGTCGGCGAGGGCGGTGCCGGTGCCGACGACGATCGCGTCGGCCGCAGCCCGGCGCCGGTGCACGTCCTGGCGGGCCTCCGGGCCGGTGATCCACCGGCTGGTGCCGTCGTCGGCCGCGGCGCGGCCGTCGAGGCTGGAGGCCCACTTCAGCGTGACGAACGGCCGGCCGAGCCGGGCCGCACGGAGCCAGTCGGCGAGGAAGCCGGAGACCTCGGCCTCGAGGATTCCGCCGAGCACGTCGATCCCGTGCGCGCGCAGCCGGTCGGCGCCGCCGGAGGACTCGTGGCCGGGGTCGGTCACGGCGTAGACCACCCGGGCGATGCCGGCTTCGATCAGGGCGAGCGCGCAGGGCCCGGTGCGGCCGGTGTGGTTGCAGGGTTCGAGGGTGACCACCGCGGTCGCCCCGCGGGCGCCGCCGCGGGGCAGCCGGCTGAGCGCGTCGACCTCGGCATGGGCCGTTCCGGCGCCGCGGTGCCAGCCCTCGGCGAGCACCTCGCCGTCGGCCGCGAGGATGACACAGCCGACGCGGGGATTCGGCCCGGTGGCCGGCCCGTTGGCGGCCAGTTCGAGGGCGCGCCGCATCAAGCGTTCCAGTGCCACGTCCTGGTCCATGCCCGTCCTCGTCCGTTTCTGCAACGAACTCCGGGGGAATGGTGCGCGAACACCGTGTGGGTCGCGCGCAGGGCGAAACCCGCCGATCGATCCCTGGCGGGATTTCTCGACTCGTGCGCCTCTCATCCGGACTTTAACCGTCGGTGCTGGAATTTCACCAGCTCAACCGTTTCGCCCGAGGGCGGAACGGGTCGCGGACTTTCACCGCCGGTTCGGACTTACACCGACCCCGGAGCACGTTTCTTACTACTAGTTATAGCTCAACGCCCCGGCCGCCGGATAATTCCCGCCCGACGCTCCGGCGCCGTGCAGGCGAACGAGTGCGGTGATCGTCAAGCCTCGGCGGTGGGGGCGGGGGCCCGCGGCGGCCAGGTGGCCGCCCCGAGTTCGCGAGAGATGTTGCGAGCGGTTTCTCGTAGCCCGTTGAGAATGCTGGAGTCAGGAGGCCACTCGCTCGAGGGAATAACGACGGCCACCGCCGCAATGACGTTTCCGCGAGAGTCGACGACAGGTGCCGCAACCGAAGATTCGCCCAGTACGGCTTCGTCCTCCTCGGTGGCAATGCCGTAGCTCGCGATCTCCGCGAGTTGGACGGCCAGAACCTCCGGATCGATAACGGTGGACCCGGTCAGGCTTCGAAGCGGTCGCCCCAGCAGTTCGCGCTCGTGTTCGGGGGTGTAGGCGAGGAGCACCTTTCCCATGGCCGAGGCGTGAGCCGGGATGGACAGGCCCGTTTCCGGCATCTGCTGACTGCCGTCCGGGCGCTGGTTGTGGTGGATGATGATGACCTCGTCGAAAAGCGCTACACCCAGGCGCGTGGACAGGCCGGTTCTGCGGGCGAGTTCGAGCGTCCACCGCATTGAACGCGCGCGCACGTCGAGGGTGTCGAGATAGACATTCGAGAGTTTGAGCAGCGCGGGCCCGAGCATGTACCGATTTCCGCCGGGCTCCTTGGCGACGAGACCGTGGCCCTGCAGCGACTTCACAATGCCGTGCACGGTCGAGGCGGGGAGTCCCAAATCGGCGGAAAGCGCCGTGATGCCGAGGTGGCGTGCGCCCTGGAGCGCCGCCAGCACCTTGGCTGCTCGATCGATTGCCTGAATCACGCGTGCACCTCCTCCAAGTGGTTTTCTCCAGTATGCCGCGTAATCGACGCACGTTCGTGCACCGCCTTGACATCGTGCACCCATTCGAGGGATATTCGACATTATCGAATTGCATTCTGTGGATTCACGTGAGTTGCAGGCGAAGACGACCTGCTGAGTACACCTCGAAAGTTCAACGGAGAGCAACCATGAAGGTCAATCAGGAGGTCCCAGACATGAAAAAACTGATCAATTCCCCGGAGACGGTTCTCGCAGATTCCCTCGCCGGTGTGGCGGCGGCACACCCCGGACTTCGGGTCGATCACGCGAATCGGATTATCTACCGGGCCACCCCGAAGGCTGCCGGCAAGGTCGCCCTGCTCTCGGGCGGCGGCACGGGCCATGAGCCCCTGCACGGCGGCTTCGTTGGTGAGGGAATGCTCGATGCCGCCTGCGCCGGGGCGATCTTCACTTCGCCGACCCCCGACCAGATGCTGGAGGCAACGAAGGTCGTTGATCGCGGAGCGGGCGTGCTCCACATTGTCAAGAACTACACGGGCGATGTGATGAACTTCGAGATCGGCGCGGAACTCGCGGCGGCAGAAACCGGAATCACGGTGGCCGTCGTCGTCGTCAACGACGACGTCGCTGTCGAGGACTCGAGTTTCACCGCGGGTCGCCGGGGCGTCGGCACCACGGTGCTGCTCGAAAAGATCGTGGGGGCTGCTGCTGAGGAAGGCCGCGACCTGGAGGCCGTTGCGGCGGTGGCTCGCCAGGTCAATGAGTCGGGCCGCTCCATGGGAGTCGCCCTCACCAGCTGCACCGTGCCTTCGGCCGGAAAACCGACCTTCGAATTACCCGAAGACGAAATGGAAATCGGCGTGGGCATTCACGGCGAGCCCGGCCGCCGTCGCGTGCCGCTGGCCGGCGCCGCCGAGGTGGCCCGTCAGCTCGTCGAGCCGATCCTCGCCGATCTGGACTTCACCGGCGCCCCGACAATTGTGATGTTGAACGGGCTGGGCGGCACCCCGCTGATCGAGCTCTACGTCATGTATGCCGAAGTTGCGAAGCTCCTCGACGCCGCCGGCATTACTGTCGCTCGCTCGCTCGTGGGCAACTACATCACGGCACTGGACATGGCCGGCTGCTCCGTCACCGTCCTGCGCGCCGACGAGGACCTGATCCGGCTGTGGGATGCGCCCGTCAGTACCACCGGAATGCGCTGGGGGATCTAGGGTCATGTCGAATGACACGATCACCGTTGATCAACTCACCGACTGGCTCACCCGGTTTCGCGATCTGGTGACGGAGCAGGTTTCCTATCTCACCGAGCTGGATTCGGCCATCGGCGACGCGGATCACGGCTCCAACATGACCCGCGGCATGGGCGCGGTCGTCGAGAAGATCCACGCCTCACCCGCCGGTACCGTCGACGAACTCTTCAAGGGCGCGGGCATGACCCTGGTGACCTCGGTAGGCGGTGCCAGCGGTCCGCTGTACGGCACCTTCTTCCTACGGATCGGCACCACGGCCGGCCCCCGCACGTCCCTGGACGCGCCGGGCCTGGCGGCAGCGCTCCGAGCCGGGCTGGGTGGAGTCGTCGCCCGCGGCAAGGCCGAGGCAGGGGACAAGACCATGTTCGATGTCCTCTCTCCCGCGCTCGCCGCGTTCGATGCCGCCGTGGATGTCTCCTCCGATCTCTCCACGGCTGCCCACGCCGCCTATTTCGCTGCGCAGACTGGTCGCGACGCGACCCGGGCCCTCCTCGCCCGCAAGGGCAGGGCGAGCTACCTGGGGGAACGCAGCATCGGCCACATCGATCCCGGCGCGGCGTCGACGGCGCTGCTCTTCCAGGCCCTGGTCGAGACTCTCGGCGAGGAGTAGCCCGTGATCGGCATAGCAGTGGTGTCCCACAGTCCGCGGCTCGCGCAGTCGGCCGTGGATCTCGCGCTCGAGATGGTCGGCGCCGAGGGGCCTGCGATCGCGATCGCGGCCGGCGCCGGCGACGGCGTGACGGGAACGGATGCGATCAAGGTCGCCGAGGCCATCACGGAGGTTTCCTCGCCCGACGGCGTGCTCGTGATGATGGATCTGGGCTCGGCCGTGATGAGCGCGGAAATGGCGTTGGAATTCTTGTCGGATGCCGACGGGCCCGTCAAGCTGACGAGCGCTCCGTTCGTGGAGGGCCTGATGGCGGCAGTGGTGCGCGCCGCCGGTGGCGCCAGCCTTGATGATGTGGAGAGGGAGGCGCGGGGTGCCCTCCAGGCGAAGCAGACTCATCTCGGCGACGACGACGACGAGCTGCCCGGCCCGCAGGCCGGCCCGGCGGCGGAGCACTCGATCGAAGTGGCGCTCCGTAACCCGCACGGCCTGCACGCGAGGCCCGTGGCGATGCTGGTCACGGCGGTCAGCGCCTTCGAGGCCACGGTGACGGTCGCTAACGTCCGGTCCGGCGGTCTTCCGGTGCCGGCGAACAGTCCGACCGCGCTACTCGGTGTTGGCGCTCGGCAGGGCGACACGATCTCGGTAGCTGCAGCGGGGAGGCAGGCCCGGGAGGCGCTCGACGCCGTGAACGCACTGGTGCAGCGGGGATTCGGGGAGTTGGAGACACCAGGGGCTGTGGCGGTACCCGAGGATTGCGCAGCGCGCCCGGACCGCGAGCGGTCGAGCGAGGCGTCGTCCGGCGGTCCGATCGGGGTCAGCCCCGGCCTGGCGGTCGGTCCGATCGTCCGGATGCCGGAACCCCTGGCCGAGCCGGCACCGGCACCCGAGCTGACCCTGAACGAGCGGGCCGAAGCTGTGGACCGGATCGAGGCGGCCGCGGCATCCGTTGCCCGGGCGCTGATTGACAAGGCGAATCGCGTCTCGGGAGCGGCGCGGGAGATCCTGGAAGTGACGTCGATGATGGCGACCGATCCGGGGTTGATCGGCGACGCCAGGGCGCGGGTGACCGACGACGGCCACACTCCGGAACGGGCCGTGTGGGCGGCGGTCAGCGACATCACGTCGATCTTCAGGGAGCAGGGAGGGCTCCTGGCGGAGCGCATCCCCGACCTGCACGATGTGCGCAACCGCATAGTGGCCGAGCTGCTCGGTCGCCCGGCGCCCGGCCTGCCCGACCGGGCGGAGCCATACGTGCTCGTGGCCCGCGACCTGGCACCCGCCGACACCGCGCTGATCGACCCCGCGCTGTGCCGGGCCATCGTGACCGTTGAGGGTGGCCCGACCTCCCACACGGCCATCCTGGCGCGTGCCCTCGGGGTGCCGGCCGTGGTGGCCGCACGCCACGCGCTGGAGATCCGCGAGGGCAGCGTAGTGATCGTTGACGGCACGACGGGGATGATCGTCGTCGACCCCACCGATGAACAAGTCGCTACCGCCGAGCAGGAGAGCGGCCGCGTGGTCGCCTTCGACGGCACAGGACGAACGCTGGACGGACACCGGGTGCAACTCCTCGCGAACGTCGCATCGCCCGACAGTGTGGCCGCGGCACTCGAGGCGAACGCCGAGGGAGTCGGACTCTTTCGCACCGAGTTCTGCTTCCTCGACCATGAGGAGGCCCCCGATGTCGAGGAGCAGGTGGCGGCGTATCGCCGGGTGTTTGCCGCCTTTCCGGGTCAGAAGGTCATCATTCGCACCCTGGACGCCGGGGCAGACAAGCCCCTGGCCTTCGTGACGGCGGAAGACGAAGCGAACCCTGCCCTCGGCATCCGGGGCTACCGCACCGCGTGGCGGAGTCCGAAGCTGCTTGACAGCCAACTGCAGGCCATCGCGATCGCTGCGGCGGCCGAGGCCGCAGACGTCGGCGTCATGGCACCGATGATCGCGACCGTCGACGAATCGATCGAGTTCGCCTCCCGGTGCGCCGACCACGGCCTGCGCACGGTTGGGGTGATGATCGAGACTCCGGCCGCGGCCATCACCGCGCTGGACATTCTCCAGGTTGTGGACTTTGCGAGTCTCGGGACGAACGACCTGGCCCAGTACACGATGGCGGCCGATCGACTGGCGGGAGAACTCGCGCTACTCAACGACCCGTGGCAGCCTGCCGTGCTCCGGATGATCCGGGAGGCGTGTCGGGCAGGGGTCGCGACGGGCAAACCGGTCGGAGTCTGTGGTGAGGCCGCGGCTGATCCCCTTCTCGCCGCGATTCTGGTCGGACTCGGGGTGACCAGTCTGTCGATGTCGCCGCGTGCCCTGGGCGGCGTGGCGGAGCTGCTGAGGAGCGTCACCGTCGAGCAGTGTCGGGATGCCGCGGCCACGGTGGTTGCCGCTTCGAGTGCGACCATGGCTCGGACCACCGCTGCCGCACTCCTCGTCCGGGCGTAGCTCCCCGCGAGAGCCCCCGGTGGCTGTACCGCAATGCCCGCCGAATCGCCGGACGGACGCTCGACAGGAGCGTCCTCCGGGCGGATCGGCGGGCATTTCCCTGTCCCGCGGCACGCCACGGGCCGCAATGTGCACAAACGTGCATCGGTCCCTTGCGGACTGGTTTCGGACCGCCTTCGATTCCTGAATGCCATTCATAAAAAATGTCCACTGCCGCGGGACTACGCCGTGAACGAGGCGGAGAGCGTCTGGCCCCCGTAGTGGGCATACGTGCCGGACCGGGACCGGGACCTCCCGCCCGCTGCCCTTCCGACCGGGCCCCCGGAATTCCGCCGCGACGGCGGGCATAGTGTGAAATCTGTGAGCCAGGCAGGTTCGCCGTTACCGTCCCACGAAGATGTAGACGCAGTTCGACTAGGAAGAAGGTCTACGATGACCACTCCAATCCGCACAGTAATGAGTCCCGGACGTTACGTCCAAGGCAAGGGAGCGATTGAGCGCCTCGGCGAGTTCGTTGCCCAGATCGGCACCTCGCCCCTGATCGTCGCTGACGACGTCGTCTGGGGTTTCGCAGGCGCACAGGTGGCCGCGAGTTTCGCTGCCGCCGATCTCCGCGTAGAGCGGGCCGCATTCGGCAAGTTCGCCACGGCGGCCGTTGTCGATGCGCTGGTCGAGAAGATCCGTGAAACCAACGCCGATGTGATTGTCGGCGTCGGTGGCGGAAGCACCGTCGACGCGGCCAAGGCCGCCGGGTACCTCGCCGGCATCCGTTGGGCCAGCGTGCCCACGGTGGCGTCGACCGATGCGCCCACCTCCGCTCTCGCGGTGATCTACAACGACGAGGGTGAGTTCGTCGAATACCGGTTCTTCCCCCGCAACCCCGACCTCGTGCTCATCGACACCCAGATCGTCGCCAATGCACCGGTCGAATTCCTGATCGCGGGAGTCGGCGACGCCCTCGCAACGTGGCTTGAGGCGCGAGCCACGGCGACGGCCAACGCGACCACAATGGCCGGCGGCCTGCCGACTCAGACGGGCACGGCACTCGCCAAGCTCTCGTGGGATGTCATCTGGGAGAACGCGCTGCCGGCTCTCGACGCCGTTCGGGACAACCTGGTCACCCCGGCGCTTGAGAAGCTGGTCGAAGCGAACACGCTCTTGTCAGGGCTCGGCTTCGAATCGGGCGGTCTTGCGGCGGCTCACGCCATTCACAACGGGCTGACCGCCGCCCCGCAGACCCACGGTCTCACCCACGGCCAGAAGGTGAACATCGGTTCGATGGCTCAGCTTGTGCTCGAGGGTGCGCCCCGGGCCGAGGTGGAGGACTTCATCGAGTTCACCACGCTGGTCGGCTTGCCGACGACGCTCACGGAGATCGGCCTCTCGATCGACGACGAGAAGGAGTTGCAGGCCATCGGCAAGGCTGCCACTCTGCCCGGTGAGACGATCCACAACATGCCGTTCGTGGTCACCGCCAACGACGTCGTGGACGCTCTCAAGTCGATCGAGCGGCTCTCCCGGTCCGTTCGCAAGGCGCGCGGTTTGCCGGCCCCCGTGAAGTACGTGCAGAAGCACGCACCAGACCTGGTCGGAGCGCACTGACACTCGCTCCCGCCGCCGAGTCCGTGGCGGCCGGTGGGAGACGGTGGTGAGGTCACGTTGAGTGGCTGATAGAGGCGGCGCCAGGATGGTGAATTCCGGGCGCCGCTTCACCCTGTCAGCGCTCGCGGGCAGCCGCCCCGACCGACTCGCTCAGGAATCGGCCAGGGCCCGCGCCGTTCCCTCGTCGATGTACAGGTCGGTGATCACCCGGGCGGCCAGGGCCCCGCGCAGA
This sequence comes from Cryobacterium mannosilyticum, assembly GCF_004402705.1. Taxonomy (NCBI): domain Bacteria; kingdom Bacillati; phylum Actinomycetota; class Actinomycetes; order Micrococcales; family Microbacteriaceae; genus Cryobacterium; species Cryobacterium mannosilyticum. The sequence goes on from NZ_SOFM01000043.1 coordinate 10,783, forward strand.
CTGGCCAGCTTCGAGCTGCCGGACACGACGCAGATTCGGCGCGGCGTGCGGCGCAGCACGGCGAAGTCGGGGCCGGTGCTGCGCTGGTTCAGCGGGATGCCGTCGGTGGAGCCGTCGGCGCGGAAGAAGATCGTCGCCACGTCGCCCACGACACCGCTCTGGCCGAGAGCGTCAAAGTCTGCGTCTTCGAGGTAACCGCCGGCGTAGACGTGGCTGGGGACATCCGAGAACGGGGAGCCCAGACCGAAGAGGGCCACGTCCATCCGACCCTGGAGCTCGAGGAGCCGAATGACGCCGCGTTCCCGCCAGAGCGCCTGCCGGGTTGCGGGGTCGTCGAAGAAGGTGGGCACCGGGAACTGCTCGACGTGGGCGCCGAACGCGTCGCCGAACCGGCGCAGGATCTCACTGGCGTAGTCGAGGCCGGTCGTGCGCATGTTGCCGGCGCCGTTGAGCTGCACGATTTGAGAGTTGTGGGTGCGTTTCGGGGTCACGTGGCGGCTGATCGCGTTCATGGTCGAACCCCAGGCGATGCCCATGGTCATGTTCGAATCGAAGAACTGACCGAGAATCCGTGCAACCGAGAGGGCCACCCGTTCCAGCCGGTCGACGTCGCTGGCGTGATCGGGAACGGGGACGACGTGCGCGGCGACATGGTATCGGTCGAGGATGACCTTCTCCAGGCTGCTCGTCGCGTCGAGGGGGGAGCGGATCTGAATGTCGACGAGACCGCTGGCCCTGGCCTGGCTGAGCAGGCGGGAAATCGAGGATCGCGAGGTGTGGAGCTCATGGGCGATGGCATCCATCGTCAGGTCCTGCATGTAATAGAGGTGCGCTGCGGTCAGCGCGTCGCTGGTCCGGTTCGAAAGCGTCAGTTCGTTCGGCAGAGTCATTCCCGCTCCTTGCACATATGTTCAGTCAGCTTGACCGTTTGTGTGGACGTAGTCAAGCTGTATTGACCCACGAGGTTTGCCCGGAGTGCAAATCGACGTTGAGCCGGCTGTGAGTGCTTCACGGCTGCGAACCCACACAGAAGTGAGCGAACAGTGCAGAATACAGCGATCCAGGCCCAGGCGGCCGTCCAGGCCGATCCCCGCGCGCAGGTCCTCATCATCGGGGCCGGCATCAACGGCATCGCCACCTTCCGCGACCTGGCCCTGCAGGGCGTCGACGTGGTCATCATCGACAAGGGCGACTACGTCTCCGGGGCGTCGGCCGCCTCCTCGCACATGATCCACGGCGGGGTGCGCTACCTCGAGAACGGGGAGTTCCGCCTGGTCAAGGAATCGGTCGAGGAGCGCAACGCGCTGCTGAAGACGGCCCCGCACTACGTGAAGCCGCTGAAGACCACCGTGCCGATCTTCTCCACCTTTTCCGGGGTGCTGAGCGCGCCGCTGCGTTTCCTTACCCATCGGCAGGGAGCGGCGCAGGAGCGCGGCGCGCTGCTGATCAAGGTCGGGCTCACCCTGTACGACTCGTTCTCGCGTGACGGCGGCAGCGTGCCCCGGCACGAGTTCCGCGGGGCGAAGGAGTCGCTGCGCCAGCTTCCCCGGCTGAACCCGTCGCTCAAGTACACGGCGACCTACTACGACGCCTCGATGCACGACCCGGAGCGGCTCGCCCTCGACGTGCTCGGTGACGGCCTCGCGGCCGGCCCGCACGCCCGCAGCGCCAACTACCTCGAGGCGGTGGCGATGGATGCCGACGGCGTGCTCCTGCGCAACACGGTCACCGGGGAGGAGTTCAGCTTCCAGGCCGACGTCGTCGTGAACACCTCCGGACCGTGGACGGACCTCACCAACGTGGCGCTCGGCCAGGCCAGCGCCTACATGGGCGGCACCAAGGGCTCGCACATCGTGCTCGACAACCCCGAACTGCTGGCGGCGACCGGCGGGCGTGAGATCTTCTTCGAGCACAAGGACGGCCGGATCGTGCTGATCTACCCGCTCGCCGGCCGGGTGCTGGTCGGCACGACCGACCTCGAGCACGACATGACCCAGCCGGCCCGCTGCACCGAAGACGAGGTCGACTACTTCTTCGAGCTGGTCACGCACGTATTCCCAGATGTCGCCGTCGACCGTTCGCAGATCGTCTTCCGGTTCGCCGGGGTGCGCCCGCTGCCCCGGCACGACGACGAACAGCCCGGCTTCGTCTCCCGCGATTACCGGATCGAATCCCGGCCGCTCGGCGCCCGCCCCGGCACGCTGCTCAGTCTGGTCGGCGGCAAATGGACCACGTTCCGTGCCCTCGCCGAGCACCTCAGCGGCGACATCCTCGCCCTGCTCGGCCTGCCCCGGGTGGTGTCGACGGCCGGGCTCTGTATTGGTGGCGGGCGCGACTTCCCGGTGACGGATGCCGCGCACCAGGTCTGGGTCGCGGCGCACGGCGACGAGGTGGGCGCCTCGCGCGCCGCGGCCCTGCTCACCCGGTACGGCACCCGCGCCGCCGACGTGATCGACTGGCTCACCGAGGAAGCGGACGCCCCGCTGGACAACCATGCCGGTTACACCCGGCGGGAGATCGAGTACCTGGCCGCCACGGAATCCGTCATGCACCTGCTCGACCTGGTACTGCGCCGCACCAGCCTGGCCTTCCGCGGCGAACTCAGCCTGCCGCTGCTCGACGAGTTGGCGGGCGTGGTCGCACCGGTGCTCGGCTGGGATGCCGCGACCCGCGAGAACGAGGTGGCGCTCGCCGTGGACATGCTCCGCGAGACGCACGGGGTGCGGCTGGCGGCCGCGCCGGAGCCGGCCGGCCAGGTCGCCTGAGCCGCCCGGCCCGGCGCGCACCGCTGATCGGCCTGCGCACCGCTGGTCGGCGTGCGCACCGCCGCCCGGCGTGCGCACCGCTGATCGGCCTGCGCACGGCCGCCCGGCGTGCCTGCGCCCGGCAGCCGGCGCCTGCTGCGCGCCGGGATCTGCACGGACGTGCAGCCGAAGGCGCACCTTCGGCCGGGCCGACTCGATAGGTTTTGCAGGATCCGTTTTCTTCCGGATCCTCCAGTTCCATCTAACAAGGGTGTCAATGTGGACAATCTCGGTATCGTTTTTCTTTCGGAACTGGTGGGCACAGCCCTGCTCGTTCTCCTCGGCTGCGGAGTGGTCGCCAACGTGGCCCTCGCCAAGAACAAGGGTGTCGGTGGCGGATTCCTGATGGTCACCATCGGTTGGGGCCTCGCGGTCTTCTCCGGCGTCATCGTCGCCTACAACTCCGGCGCCCACCTCAACCCCGCCGTCACGCTCGGCCTGGTGGCCTCCGGGGCGACCGAGTTCGGCTCGGGTGTCCCGGTGAACGCCGTCTCGGTCCTGGCCTACATCGGGGCGCAAATGCTCGGCGCCCTGCTCGGGGCCGTGTTCGTCTGGCTGGCCTACAAGCAGCACTTCGACCAGGAGCCGAACGCGGCGAACAAGCTGGGCGTGTTCTCGACCGGCCCGGCCATCCGTTCCTACGGCTGGAACCTCGTCACCGAGATCATCGGCACCTTCGTGCTGGTGTTCGTGGTGATCGCGTTCGGCGGCGGACGCCAGGGTGAGAGCGGCGGCCTCGCCGCTCTCGGCGCCCTGCCGGTGGCGCTGCTGGTCATCGTCATCGGCACCTCGCTCGGTGGTCCGACGGGGTACGCGATCAACCCGGCCCGTGACCTCGGCCCGCGGATCGCGCATTTTCTGCTGCCGATCAAGGGCAAGGGCTCGTCCGACTGGGCCTACTCCTGGGTGCCCGTCGCGGGCCCGATCATCGGCGGCCTGCTCGCCGGTTGGGCCTCCGCGGTCCTCCTGCCGATCCTGACGTAGCCGGGACCGGCACCGCGGCATCCGTCGACGGATGCCGCGCACACTCGACACTCATCTCGCACGCCTAACCTGAACCGCACGATCAACAAAGGAGTTATCAATGGCCCAGTACATCATTGCCATCGACCAGGGAACGACGAGTTCCCGCGCGATCATCTTCGACAAGGCGGGGTCGATCGTCTCGACCGGCCAGCTCGAGCACGCCCAGATCTTCCCGCGCGCCGGCTGGGTCGAGCACGACCCGATGGAGATCTGGAACAACACCCGTGAGGTCATCGGCCAGGCCCTGTCCAAGGCCAACCTGACCCGCCACGACATCGACGCCGTCGGCATCACCAACCAGCGCGAGACCGCCGTTGTCTGGGACCGCACCACCGGCCTGCCCGTCTACAACGCCATCGTCTGGCAGGACACCCGCACCCAGCCCATCGTCGACCGGCTCGCCGCCGACGGCGGCGTCGAACGGTTCAAGCAGAAGGTGGGCCTGCCGCTGGCGACCTACTTCTCCGGCACCAAGATCGTCTGGATCCTCGAGAACGTCGAGGGTGCCCGGGCCAAGGCCGACGCCGGCCAGCTGATGTTCGGAACGACCGACTCGTGGGTGCTCTGGAACCTGACCGGCGGGCTCGAGGGCGGCGTGCACGCCACCGACGTCACCAACGCCAGCCGCACCATGTTCATGGACCTGGAGACCCTGCAGTGGGACGACGACATCCTCGCCGCGTTCGACGTGCCCAAGTCGATGCTGCCCGAGATCCGCTCCTCCAGCGAGGTCTACGGCATCGCCAGCGGCCACAGCCTGCTCCGCGAGACGCCGATCGCGGGCATCCTCGGCGACCAGCAGGCCGCGACCTTCGGCCAGGCCGCGTTCGACCAGGGCGAGGCGAAGAACACCTACGGCACCGGTAACTTCCTCATCTTCAACACCGGCACCGAGATCGTCCACTCCAAGAACGGGCTGCTCACCACGGTCGGCTACAAGCTCGGCGACGCGGAAACCCACTATGCGCTCGAAGGATCGATCGCGGTCACCGGGGCGCTCGTGCAGTGGCTGCGCGACAACCTCGGCATCGTCGGCTCGGCCGCCGAGGTCGAGGCTCTCGCCCTCTCGGTCGAGGACAACGGCGGCGCCTACTTCGTGCCGGCGTTCTCCGGCCTGTTCGCCCCGTACTGGCGCTCGGATGCCCGCGGGGCCCTGGTCGGCCTGACCCGGTTCGTGAACAAGGGCCACATCGCCCGTGCCGCGCTCGAGGCGATCGCCTACCAGTCCCGCGAGGTGCTGGACGCGGTCAACGCGGACTCCGGAGTGCCGCTGACCGAGCTCAAGGTCGACGGCGGTGCCTCGGCCAACGATCTGCTGATGCAGTTCCAGGCCGACATCCTCGGCGTCTCCGTCGTTCGCCCGGTCGTCGCGGAGACCACCGCGCTCGGCGCCGCCTACGCGGCCGGCCTCGCGGTCGGCTTCTGGGGCAGCCTCGACGAACTCCGCGCGAACTGGCAGGAAGATGCCCGCTGGGAGCCGCAGATGGACGTCGCCGAGCGCGACCGCCTGCTGCGCAACTGGAAGAAGGCCGTCACAAAGTCCCTCGACTGGGTAGACGAGGACGTCGTCTAGCCTCACCCGCCTCACCCGCCTCACCCGGCTCACCCGTTCCCCGGAAACCCGGCGTCCACCCCAGGCCGCCGGGTTTCCGTCGTCTCACCCCCGCCGTCCCCACCTCCCCGCCGCATGACAGGCGGCATCTCGGTGGCTAACTCAGGAGATTCCCGCAGGCCAGACAGAAGGGCCTCGGAACAGTCCGGCAGAGTCGGGCGGGCACAGAGAATCTCCTGAGTTAGCCACGACGAGGGCTGGCCGGTCGGAGTCCTCCACATCCCGCGCGTATTTGATCTGTCCTCAGATCGGTTCAAGGCGGGCTTGTGGGAAGCCAGGATCACGACACTTCCATCCATGACCTGGACTGACTACTTCCACGAGAATGATGTGCGCATTGCCGAGACCAGTGCACTGGTGGCAGCCGGGGCAAGTTGGCGTTCGCTGCGTGCGGCTACGGAGAGCGGATCGCTGATTCGCGCGAGGCGCGGTCAGTATGCTTTGCCCGGCATTGACCCGCACGTCCTCGCTGCCGTTAGGCTCGGCGGAAGGCTCGCGTGTATCTCCGCGGCGGCGCACGCCGGCGTCTTCGTGCTCGATTCTACGTTCACCCACATCGACTTGGCACCGAATGCGTCGAGGCTGCGGGCGCCGCACAACCGGTTTCAGTCGCTCGCCCCCGCGAACCGTGATGGGGTGGAGCTGCATTGGGGGCGGTTGATCGATCCGAGTGCCTGCACGGAGTACAGCGTCGGTCTGGTTGATGCGCTGGTGCAGATTGTGCGGTGTCAGGAACCGCGATTCGCACTTGCCTCCCTGGACAACGCCCTGCACCAGCGGCTGATTCGGCCGAAGGCCATTGCAGGGATCTTCGCGGTGCTGCCCGGCGATATCCAGTACCTTTGTCCGCTCATCGACTCGCGCAGTGAGTCAGGACAGGAATCCGTGCTCCGGTTCGTCGTGCAGCAGGCAGGATTCGAGTTCGCGATCCAGGTAGCGATTGACGGTGTCGGCCGCGTCGACATGGTCGTCGAGGGATGCATCGTCGTTGAGGCGGACAGCCGGAGATTCCACGAGGGCTGGGAGGCGCAAGCCCGCGACCGCACACGAGACTGCGAGCTGGCCATGCTGGGCTACTTCAGCCTGCGCGTGCTGTACCGCGACATCATGTACCACCCGGAACGAGTCGTGGCAGCCATCAAGGGTTTGCTCGCCGCCAGCCGCCGGTACCGCACGGTAATCCTCTGATCGTTCGTACTCAGCGCGGGCGACATCGAGGCTGGAAGAGGCGAAGGCCGCATCCGGTTGGGGGCTAACTCAGGAGATCCAGACCCAGGCCTGCTTCGGCGTCTGGCGTTTCCGGGTTTCTTGGCGCCTCGTCGGCCCGGATCTCCTGAGTTAGCCACCTCGGCGATGGGCGGGAAGGGACAGCGCCGAGACCGGCCGAGACGTGCCGAGACCGGCCGAGACTGGACGGGACCGGCCGAGGCCGGCCGGGGGCGGTCAGGGGGCGGTCAGGAGGGCCGGGAGTTCGGCCAGGCCGGTGATTCGGAGCACCCCGAGACGGGCGGCGTCGGCGGCGTCCGCGGGGTCCACCGCGGCTTCGCGCCGGTCGAGCCAAACCGCGGTGAGGCCGGCGGCCGCCGCCCCGATGGCGTCGGTGCGGATGCGGTCGCCCACGTACACCGCGTCGGCCGCGGCGACCCCGAACACGGCGCAGGCGTGCTCGAAGATGCGCCGGTCGGGTTTGGCGACGCCGAACGCGGCCGAGGTGATCACCCGTTCGACCCGGTCGCCCAGGCCCGTGCGGTCCAGCTTCGGCTGCTGGTGCGACCGCTCCCCGTTGGTGATCAGTCCGAAGCGGATGCCCGGAAACTCACCCTCGAGGGCCGCCAGGCAGGGCAGCGCGTCGTCGTGCAACCGCCAACTCGCCCGGTAGTGCTCGAAGTAGGCGCCGAACCAGTCGGCCGCTTCCTGGTCCGTCAGGGGGACCCCGTGCGCGGCGGCGAAGTCACGGGCGCGCTCCCGCCGCTGGCCGGGGAAGTCCAGCCGCCCGGCAAGGTAGGAGTGGTAGTGCCGCTCTTCCAGCTCCTGCCAGAGCGCGACCGCCCCGCCCAGGTCGACGCCGTCGAACGGGCCGCCCAGGGCGGCGAGATACCGCAGGATGCCGTCGGCGACAGCGCCGCGATGGGCGAACAGCGTGTCGTCCAGGTCGAAGAGCACGACCGACGGGATGCGGGCGGGTGCGGCCATGGCTCAGCCGGCCACCACGCCGGCGACCACGGCGGGCCAGCCGGCCTTCGGCCGGCGGTCGTCGCCGGCACGGAGCCGCCCGGTCCAGGCCAGCGGGAAGGACCCGTCGCGGTGCGGGTGGTCCGCGGGCGACTCGCCGAGGAAGCTGAAGCCCGTCTTCCGGGCGGTGCGCGCCGACGCGATATTCCCCGGCAGGCATTGCCAGTTGATGGCGTCGACGATCCCGGCGGAGAACGCCCAGTCGGCGACGAGCCGCTGGGCCTCCGGGATGTAGCCGTGGCCGCGGTGCGGCGCCCCGAGCCAGTAGCCGATCGAAGCCGTGGGAACGCGCAGCCCGATCACGCCGACCAGGGCGGGGGAGCCCGGTGCGCGAACCGCCCAGGTGTATTCCTGATCAGATGCCCATGCCGCCGGCACATACTCCGAAATGAATGAGTCCGCATCGGAGCGACGATACGGCCACGGCACGGTGAGGTACCTCTCGAACAGAGGGTCCTGGCAGTACTCGAACACCGCGACGGCATCGTCGGCGGCGGGCTGGTCCAACCGCACCAGCGGCGACGACAATTCGACGGGCTTCATGGTCAGGCGCGGGGGAGGAGTCCGACACGCTCGAACGCGCGCGCCAGGGTGGCGTCGGCGACGCCCGCCGCGCGGTCGGCGTTGTGGGCGAGCAGGCGGTCGAGTTCGGCCGGGTCGCCGAGCAGCTCGAGCACGCGCGCGCGGATCGGGCCGAAGGTGCCGGTGACGACCTCGGCGAGTCCCTTCTTGAGATCCCCGTAGCCGCGGCCGGCATACTCGTCCTCGAGGGACTGGATCGAGCGCTCGGCCATGGTGGAGTAGATCGTGAGCAGGTTGGCCACCCCCGGCTTGTTCTCCCGGTCGAAGACGACTCCGCCATCGGCATCCGTCACCGCGCGCATGATCTTCTTCGCGGTGACCGACGGCTCGTCGAGCAACCAGATCACCCCGGCGTGCGATTCGGCCGACTTCGACATCTTCGAGGTGGGGTTCTGCAGGTCGAAGATCTTCGCGGTGTCCTTCACGATGTCCGCCTCCGGAATCACGAAGGTGTCCCCGAACCGCGAGTTGAACCGCGCCGCGATGTCGCGGGTCAGCTCGACGTGCTGGCGCTGGTCTTCGCCGACCGGCACGACGACGGTGTCGTAGAGCAGGATGTCCGCGGCCATCAGGATCGGGTAGGCGAACAGCCCGACCGTGGTGCCGTCTGAACCCTGCTTGGCCGACTTGTCCTTGAACTGGGTCATCCGGCTGGCCTCGCCGAACCCGGTGATGGTGTTGAGCACCCAGGCCAGCTGGGCGTGGGCGGCGACGTGCGACTGCACGTAGAGCGTCGACGCCGACGGGTCGATCCCGCTCGCGATGTACTGAGCCGCGGTGCGCCGGGTGTTCTCGCGCAGCTTCACCGGGTCCTGCGCCACGGTGAGCGCGTGCAGGTCGACGATCGAGAAGAATGCGTCGTGGGTCTGCTGCAGCGCCTTCCAGTTCAGCAGGGCGCCGATGTAGTTGCCGATCTGCAGGGAATCCGCGGAGGGCTGCATGCCGGAGTAGAGACGGGGCTTGGTCATGGGGTCTTTCGTGTCGTGGAGCCGCCGCAGGCGGAACCGGGGAAAACGGTGGGTTAGACGAGGTAGTCGACGACGACGGGTGTGTGGTCCGACCAGCGCTGGTCATAGGCGGCGGCCCGGTCGACCGCGTAGTTGGTGACGGATGCCGCCAGCGCCGGCGTCGCCAGCTGGTAGTCGATTCGCCAGCCGGTGTCGTTGTCGAAGGCCTGCCCGCGCCAGGACCACCAGGTGAACGGCCCGTCGACCTCTCCGGCCCACTTGCGACCCACGTCGACCCAGCCGAGGCCGGCCCCGGCGTTGTACCCGGGCTCGTCTTCCGCGCCGAGGATCCGGTCGAAATAGGCGCGCTCGTCGGGGAGGAACCCGGCCCGCTTCACGTTGCCGCGCCAGTTCTTGATGTCGAGCTTGCGGTGGCCCACATTCAGGTCGCCGAGCACGACGGCCCGCTCGCTGTGGGCGGCCAGCTCGGGCAACCGGGCGAGCATCGCGTCGAGGAAACGGTACTTCTCGACCTGCTTGGGGGTGTCCGCCTCGCCGGAGTGCACGTAGGTGCTCACGACCGTGACGATCTTGCCGTTGACCTCGTAGTCGGCTTCCAGCCAGCGGCCGGCGCTGTCGAAATCGGTCGCGCCGAGCTCGACCCGGTGGATCGACGCCGAGGACCGGCTGGCCAGCGCGACGCCGGCCCGGCCCTTCGCCGTTGCGGGGTCATGCAGGATGCTCCACTCCGGGCCGAGCAGGTTCTCGAGGTCCTCGGTCGACGCGCGCACCTCCTGGATGGCCAGGATGTCGACGTCCCGGCCGGCGAGCCACTCGCCCATTCCCTTGCGGTAGGCGGCGCGCACCCCGTTCGTGTTGATGCTGGCGATCCGGAGCGGCTGGGCAGGCGAGGGGGACTCAGGCGTGGACGGCATGGTCCAAGTCTAGGTTGGGCGAGCGACTTCTCCCGCTGGCACGGTGGTTTCGTACCCTGACGCCGCCCGCTCCGCGGCGCGCAGCCGGCGGGCGGTCGCCCACCGCTGCCGCCAGCCGGCGTGGGCGTGGGCGTTCCGGGCGTCCCGCAGTTCGGCCAGGGCGGCAATCCGGCGGGCCTCGTTCTCCCGCTCGGCCTGTTCGATCGCCGCGCGTTTCGCGTCGACCGGTACGGGCGCGATGCCGGCGTCCTCCATCCCGACCGAGATCCAGGAGGCGGTGAGCAGGATCACGGTGTTCATCAGGTTGAACCAGATCAGGAGCCCGATGATCACGGCGAAGGTGGCCAGCAGGGGGTTGGATCCCGTGCGCCCGAGCAGCGTTCCGCCGAGCACCTTGAGGGCGCCCAGGGCGACCCCGCCGAGGGCGGACCCGAGGATCAGCTGCCGGTGCGGGATGTACACCCGCGAGAGCACCCGGAACAGGGTCGCGAGGGTGGCCGTGTCGATCATCAGCACGACGAGCAGCCCGATCGTGCGCGCCCCGGCGTTGAACCAGAAGGAATCCCGGGCGATGCCCAGCAGACCCAGGATGGCGCCGAGCGCCTCCGTGCTGGCCAGGGAGATCAGCGCCGACACGATCAGGGCGACGCCGAAGAGGATGCCGAGACCGAGTTCCCGCAGCTTCACCAGCACGAAGAGGGTGCCGTCCCTGGGCATCCGGAAGATGGTGCGCACGGCCTGGGTGGTGGTTGACAGCCAGCCGAGGGTGGTCCAGAGCAAGCCGACCAGGGCCACGGCGCCGGTCCAGGTCAGTACCCCGGCGTTGGCGAGCTGTTTCGGGTCGATCACGCCCTGCCTGCCGATCAGACCGGGGATGGACTGGTTGATGAGAGCGATCAGTGCGCTCATCAGCCGCTCGTTCGAGCCCAGCACGAGCCCGGCGATCGAGAACCCCACCCAGATCGCCGCGAAGATCGCGAAGACCGCCTGGTAGGTCATCCCGCCGGCGAGGATGGCGCCGCCGGTCTGGGCGAAGTGGGTGAGGGCGCGCACCGGCCGCCAGGCCATGGTGCGCCTGTACAGGAGGGTGGCCCGTTTCACGGGGGCGGGGCTCGTCACGGCTCCAGCCTAGCCAGCGGTCGGAGGCCGCCTGCGCACCCCCAGTTCGGGGTTCAAATACAAGCTGAGGGTGTCTCACCTCTTGCGGTGTGACGGGCAGGTCTGCCACTATCCCAGTGCTGACCCAACCGAGTCGGCCATCCACCACCCGAGGCTGGATGGCGGGCTGCCCGGCCACGAGCATGTGGGCTGCCGGGCAACCGGTCGGGCGGCGTGCGACGGTCGGGCCGTTCCTCGACCAGCCGGTGGCGGCGAAACCCGAGTCGACGCCACCGGCTACCTCGTTGCGTGCTACTTCAGGCCGCGCACCATGGCTTGTTTGACCTCGGAGATGGCCTGGGTGACCTGGATTCCACGCGGGCAGGCCTCGGTGCAGTTGAAGGTGGTGCGGCAGCGCCACACCCCCTCCTTGTCGTTGAGGATGTCGAGGCGGACCGCCGCGTTGTCGTCGCGCGAGTCAAAGATGAAACGGTGCGCGTTGACGATCGCGGCCGGCCCGAAGTACTGCCCGTCGGTCCAGAAGACGGGGCAGCTCGACGTGCACGCGGCGCAGAGGATGCACTTGGTGGTGTCGTCGAAGCGTTCACGCTGCGCGACGGTCTGGATGCGCTCCTTGCCGTCCTTCGGTGCCTGCTGGGAGACCAGGAACGGCTGCACGGCCTTGAAGGACTCGAAGAACGGCTCCATGTCGACGATCAGGTCCTTCTCGAGCGGCAGACCCTTGATCGCCTCCACGTAGACCGGCTTGGTGATGTCGAGGTCCTTGATCAGGGTCTTGCAGGCGAGGCGGTTGCGGCCGTTGATGCGCATGGCATCCGAGCCGCAGATGCCGTGCGCGCAGGAGCGGCGGAAGCTCAGGCTGCCGTCCTGCTCCCACTTGATCTTGTGCAGCGCGTCGAGCACCCGGTCGGTCGGGTACATCTGCACGTCGAAGTCTTCCCAGTGCGGCTCAGCGTCGACCTCCGGGTTGAACCGGCGGATGATCAGCGTGACGGTGAAGGACTGGATTTCTTCGGGCACAGCGGGAGGGGTTGCCGTTGCGGTACTCACTCAGTACTTCCTTTCCATCGGCTGGTAGCGCGTGATGGTGACGGGCTTCCAGTCGAGCGCGATGTGGTCGGCCGCGTCGGCCGACAGAGGGTCACCGGTCAGATACGCCATGGTGTGCACGAGGTAGTTCTCGTCGTCGCGCAGCGGGAAGTCGTCGCGCATGTGGCCGCCGCGGCTCTCCTTGCGGTTGCGGGCCGAGTACACGACCACCTCGGCCAGGTCGAGCAGGAAGCCGAGTTCGACGGCCTCGAGCAGGTCGGTGTTGAACCGGCGGCCCTTGTCCTGCACGCCGATGTTCTTGTACCGCTCGCGCAGGCCGTGGATGACGTTGGTGACGTCGGAGAGCGACTCGTCGGTGCGGAAGACCTGCGCCTTCGCGTCCATGGTCTCCTGCAGTTCCTTGCGGAGCACCGCGATGCGTTCGGTTCCGGTCGACGAACGGATGCCCTCGAGCAGTCCGCGCACGGCCTTCGCCGGGTCGGCGGGCAGCGGCACGAACTCGGCCGTCTTGACGTACTCGACGGCGTTGTTCCCGGCGCGTTTTCCGAACACGTTGATGTCCAGCAGCGAGTTGGTGCCGAGCCGGTTCGAGCCGTGCACCGACACGCAGGCGCATTCGCCGGCCGCGTAGAGGCCGGGCACGACGGTGGTGTTGTTCCGCAGCACCTCGGCGTTGACGTTGGTCGGGATGCCGCCCATCGCGTAGTGCGCGGTCGGCATCACCGGAACCGGCTCGGTGACCGGGTCGACGCCGAGGTAGGTGCGGGCGAACTCGGTGATGTCGGGCAGCTTGGTCTCCAGCACCTCGGCGCCCAGGTGGGTGCAGTCCAGGTACAGGTAGTCCTTGTTCGGTCCGGCGCCGCGGCCCTCCGCGACCTCCTTGACCATGCAGCGGGCGATGATGTCGCGCGGGGCGAGGTCCTTGATCGTGGGGGCGTAGCGTTCCATGAACCGTTCGCCGGCGGCGTTGCGGAGGATGGCTCCCTCGCCGCGGGCGCCCTCGGTCAGCAGGATGCCGAGCCCGGCGAGGCCGGTCGGGTGGAACTGGAAGAACTCCATGTCCTCGAGCGGCAGGCCCTTGCGCCAGATGATGCCGACGCCGTCGCCGGTGAGGGTGTGCGCGTTCGAGGTGGTCTTGTAGATCTTGCCGAACCCGCCGGTGGCGAAGATGAACGCCTTGCCCTGGAAGACGTGCAGTTCACCGGTCGACAGGTCGAGGGCGACGACGGCGGACGGCTGGTCGACGCCGTCGACCGGTGTCATGACCAGGTCGAGCACGTAGTACTCGTTGAAGAAGTTGATGCCCCGCTTGACGCAGTTCTGGTACAGGGTCTGCAGGATCATGTGGCCGGTGCGGTCGGCGGCGTAGCAGGCCCGGCGAACGGGCGCCTTGCCGTGGTCGCTGGTGTGGCCGCCGAACCGGCGCTGGTCGATCTTTCCCTCCGGCGTGCGGTTGAACGGCAGGCCCATGTTCTCGAGGTCGATGACCGCGTCGATGGCCTCCTTGGCGAGGATCTCGGCCGCGTCCTGGTCGACGAGGTAGTCGCCGCCCTTGACGGTGTCGAAGGTGTGCCATTCCCAGTTGTCTTCTTCGACGTTGGCGAGGGCCGCGGCCATCCCGCCCTGCGCCGCGCCCGTGTGCGAGCGGGTCGGGTAGAGCTTGGAGATCACGGCGGTGCTGGCGCCGGGGCCGGCCTCGATGGCGGCACGCATGCCGGCCCCACCTGCCCCCACGATCACGATGTCGAACTGGTGGTAGTGAACGCCATCGACGATGGTGGACTCCGTGGGTGCTGTTGTGGGTGCATCCGTCATGGTGTGTGTGTGCAGCTCCTAGTTGGCCGAGCAGAACGAGGGAAGAAGGTCGGCAGGGGATCCGGCCGGGCAGGCGTCGAAGGTGTAGATGACGAGCGTGCCGAGCACGATCAGGATGACGACGGCGGCGAGGATCGACGACTTGAGGATGCCGCGGGTCAGGCGCGTCGTCGCATAGTCGTTGACCAGGGTGCGCATGCCGTTGCCGCCGTGGATCAGGGCGAGCCAGAGCATCAGCACGTCCCAGGTCTGCCAGAACGGATTGGTGAGCTTGCCGGCGACGAAGGCGAAGTTGAGGGCGCTGACGCCCTCGCCGATCATCAGGTTGACGAAGAGGTGGCCGAAGATGAGCACGACCAGCACGACGCCGGAGGCGCGCATGTAGATCCAGCCCCACTTCTCCCAGTTGATGCCGCGTTTCTTCGGCGAACGGGAGTAGGGGCTGCGGGGAGCTTCGAGTGTGGTTGACATGTCTGCGCCTCCTAGTCGCTGAAGACGTTCATCAGGTGGCGAGGAACGAAGGCCAGCATCGTGACGACCCAGAGGCCGATCACGACGTAGAACATGACCTTCTGGTACTTCGCGTTCCAGAAGTCGATCAGGATGATCCGCAGCCCGTTGAACGCGTGGAACACGATCGCCGCGACGAGCGCGGTCTCACCGAGTCCCATGATCGGCGTCTGGTAGCTGGAGATGACCCCGTTGTACGCCTCCGGGCTGACGCGCACGAGCGCGGTGTCCAGAATGTGGACCAGCAGAAAGAAGAAGATCGCCACACCGGTGATGCGGTGCAGGACCCATGACCACATGCCCTCGCGGCCCCGGTACAGGGTGCCGGCGGGGCGACGTGATGTCGTCTTCTGCTGGGATGCAAGTGTCTCTGCCGATTGCTGTGGCATGACCAACCCTCCCTGGCTGATAACGGCCCCGACGATGTCAGGACGACGGTGCGCAGAACGCACGTAAGACCATCCTAAGTGTCTCTGCGCCGAGATATTATCCCCGGGCCCGGCTAGCGCTGCATTGACAGCGGAACCGACACCGTGGCCCGCACGGCGGCGCGTTCGTCGACGACCTGTTCGTAGTAGCCGAGCAGGGTGCCGCACACGTTTTCCCAGGACCGGCCGAGCACGCCGCGGCGTCCGGCCTCGCCCATCCGGTGCCGGAGCGGGGCGTCTGCGGCCAGCAGGGAGACGCACCGGCGCAGGTCCCGCTCGTCGTCGGGGGTGAACAGGAGGCCGTTCTCGCCGTGAGCCACCAGGTCGATCGGGCCGCCGGCGTGCGGGGCCACCACGGGCAGGCCGGCGGCGTGCGCCTCCTGGATGGTCTGGCCGAAGGTCTCCTCGGTGCCGGCGTGCAGGAAGATGTCGAAACTCGCATACGCCGCGGCCAGCTCCGGCCCGGAAAGGCGGCCCAGCCAGGTCACCGGCATCCCGGTGAGCTCCCGTCGGATCTGCGGCACGGACGGCCCGTCGCCGACGAGGGCGAGACGGATGCCGGGCACGCCGCGCAGCGCCCGGAACCGCTCGACCTGCTTCTCCGGCGCCATCCGGCCGACGTAGCCCACGACCACCTCGCCGTTCGGGGCCAGCCGGCGGCGCAGGGCGGCCACCGCGGGGTCGCCGCGGTGGTTCGGGTGGTAGCCGACGAGGTCGACCCCGCGGGTCCAGCGGGCCAGCCGTCGCACCCCGACCCGGCGGAGGTCCAGCATCGACGCCGTCGACGGCACCAGGGTCAGGTCGGCGCCCTCATGAACCCACTTCACGAAGCGCCAGGCCGCGTTGGCGGCCTGGCCGAGCTTGTTCCGGCGGGCGTAGCCGGCCACATCCGTCTGGAACACGGCGACACTGGGGATGCCCTGCCGGTTCGCCGCGGCGATCCCCTGGGCGCCGAGCAGGAACGGTGAGGCCGCGTGCAGAACGTCAGGGCCGAAGTCCGCGAGAAGCCGGTGCACCTGCGGACTGGGCATCCCCACCGGGAACTGGCGGTAGGACAGCGCCGGCACGCTGTGCACGGGAAAACCCGCGTACTCGGCCGGAGCGCCGGACGGGGCGATCAGCATGGCCTCGTGGCCGGTACGCGCCAGATGCTCGAGCACCTTGCAGACGCTGGTGGTGACGCCGCTGACGGTGGGCAGGAAACTTTCGGTGATGAGCGCAACCCTCATGCTGCGAGGCTAGGCAGCCGCCGCGTCCGGCCGGTGAATGCACGGTGAACGGCTGCGTTCGAGCGGTAGTCTGGCCGGGTGCCAGCTACCTCAGACGCCCTCGCTCGGTTCTACAGCGTGATCCCGGCGGGTGGGATCGGCTCACGCTTGTGGCCGCTCTCGCGCGCCGACGCTCCCAAGTTCCTGCACGACCTGACCGGGTCAGGGCAGACCCTGCTGCGCGACACCTGGGACCGGCTCGCGCCGCTCTCCGGCGACCAGCGGATCATGGTCGTGACCGGCCGCGCGCACCGCGCGGCCGTCGAGGCCCAGCTCCCCGAACTGGCCGACCACAACGTCGTGCTGGAAAGCGAGCCGCGGGAGTCCACCGCGGCGATCGGCCTGGCCGCTGCGATCCTCGAGAAGCGCGAGCCCGGCGTGATCATCGGCTCCTTCGCCGCCGACCACGTGATCAAGGGACCGATCCTGTTCCGCCAGGCAGTGGCCGAGGCCGTCGCCGCCGCCGATGCCGGCTACATCGTCACCATCGGCATCCGCCCCACCGAACCGGCCATCGGCTTCGGGTACATCAAGACCTCCGGTGCGCTCGACATCATCGGCGCCGACAGCGCCCTCTCGGTCGACTCCTTCGTGGAGAAGCCCGACCTGGCCACTGCCCGCGGATACCTGAAGAACGGCCACTACCTGTGGAACGCCGGAATGTTCATCGCGCGGGCCGATCGCCTGCTCGAGGAGATCGGCGCCGCCGAGCCCGAGCTGCTAGCCGGCCTGCTCGAACTCGCCGAGGTCTGGGACACCCCGCGCCGCGGCGCGGTCGTCGACCGGGTCTGGCCGCGGCTGAAGAAGATCGCGATCGACTACTCGGTCGCCGAGCCCGTCGCGGCCAAAGGCAAACTCGCCGTGATCCCCGGCCAGTTCGACTGGGACGACGTGGGTGACTTCGCCTCGATCGCGAAGATCCACGCGAACGGCCGCAAGCGGGACCTGGCCATCCTCGGCGAGGGAGCCCGGGTGCTCGCCGATTCGTCCAGCGGAATCGTGGTCAGCCACACCGGGCGCATGATCGCCCTGATCGGCGTCGAGGACATCGTCGTGGTCGACACGCCGGACGCGCTGCTCGTCACCACCAGCGCGAACGCGCAGAAAGTCAAGGCCGTCGTCGACGCGTTGAAGCTCTCCGGAAGCACCGACGTCCTCTGACCCGTCCGGCCGGTGAGGCCGGTGCCGCCGGCCGGCCAGCGGACGCCGGACAATTCTCCCGATGCGAGACGCATTCGCGCCGCCGCGGCGGCGCCTATGTCGCGGCTTGGTAACCATTCGGTTGCAGCCCGAGTTTGCTCATCTGAGCAGTGAAACATTCGGTAACGTGTAGTCCAACACAGCCCCCGCGGACCCACGCCGGGCGACCATAGGAGGTCAATCTTGACAATCACGAAACGCAAGGCCGTTTTCAGCGGTCTTGCCACGCTCGGCGTTGTGGCCCTGCTCGCCGCTTGCGCGCCGGCACCGACCGACGGCGGATCCTCGGGAGACGCCGCGGCATCCGACTACCTGCCCTGCATCGTCTCCGACTTCGGCGGCTTCGACGACAAGTCGTTCAACCAGTCCAGCTTCGACGGCATCACCCAGGCCGCCGATGAGCTCGGCATCGAGTTCAAGCAGGCCGAGTCCAAGTCGGAAGACCAGTACGCCAGCAACACCAGCAGCATGGTCGACCAGGGCTGCAACTTCGTGCTGACCGTCGGCTTCGCCCTCGCTAACGCCACCCGCGACGCGGCCAAGGCAAGCCCCGACACGCACTTCGCCCTGATCGACTCCGCCATCTCCAACGACGACTTCAGCCCGCTGACGCTCGACAACGTCAAGCCGGTGCTCTACGACACCGCGCAGGCCGCGTTCCTCGCCGGCTACCTCGCCGCCGGAACCAGCAAGACCGGAGTCGTCGGCACCTACGGCGGACTGCAGTTCCCGTCCGTCACCATCTTCATGGACGGTTTCGCCGACGGAGTGAAGTACTTCAACGACCAGAAGGGCAAGGACGTCAAGGTCCTCGGCTGGGACAAGGCCGCGCAGACCGGCCTGTTCGCCGGCAGCTTCGACGACATTAACCAGGGCAAGGCGCTCAGCACCGGTCTGATCGACCAGGGCGCCGACATCATCCTCCCGGTCGCCGGACCGCTCTTCCAGGGCACCGCGCAGGCCATCCAGGACTCCGGCAAGGACGTCGCCATCATCGGCGTGGACAGCGACCTGTTCGAGACCACGCCCGAGTTCAAAGCCCTGTACCTCACGTCGGTGCTCAAGCAGATGGCCGCGGCCACCAAGCAGATCATCGTCGATGACTCGAAGGGTGACTTCACCTCCGACCCGTACGTGGGCACGCTCGAGAACAAGGGCGTCGACATCGCCCCGCTGCACGAGTGGGAGTCCAAGGTCGACCCCGCGCTCGTGAAGGAGGTCGACGCCATCAAGGCCGACATCATCAGCGGCAAGCTCAAGGTCGAGTCTCCCTCCACCCCGAAGTAACGAACCACCTGCACCACCAGCAGCACAATGCGGGGAGGCCAGCGACACGCTGGCCTCCCCGCATCGGTTAACAGCGCCGATCAGTCACTCAGAAGAGCAGATCGGACCAACATATGAGCAAATCGGTTTGCACACGCCATCATTCGCGCAGGTAGCACCTCATCTGTTCGCCCACTCAATAGAATCGGGACTATGAAGCTCGAACTTCGCGGCATTACGAAGAAATTCGGTGCCCTGGTCGCGAACGACCACATCAACCTCACCGTCGAGGCTGGCGAAATCCATGCGCTGTTGGGCGAGAACGGCGCTGGAAAGTCAACCCTCATGAACGTGCTCTACGGCCTGTACCGGGCCGAAGAGGGCGAGATCCTGCTTGACGACGTCGTTCAGCACTTTGCTGGGCCAGGCGACGCGATGGCCGCGGGGATCGGCATGGTGCACCAGCACTTCATGCTCATCCCGGTCTTCACGGTCGCCGAGAACGTCATGCTCGGTCACGAAGACACCAAGACCGGCGGTCGCCTCGACCTGGCGGCGGCCCGCAAGCACGTGCGGGAGATTTCCGACCGGTTCGGCTTCGACGTCGACCCCGACGCCCTCGTCGAAGACCTCCCCGTCGGGGTGCAACAGCGGGTGGAGATCATCAAGGCCGTCTCCCGCGACGCGAAGGTGCTGGTCTTCGACGAGCCGACCGCGGTGCTCACCCCGCAGGAGACCGACGAGCTCATGGTCATCATGCGCCAGCTCAAGGAGGCCGGCACCTCCATCGTCTTCATCACCCACAAACTGCGGGAGGTGCGGGCCGTCGCCGACCGGATCACCGTCATCCGTCTCGGCGCCGTCGTCGGCGAAGCCTCCCCGACCGCGACGAACGTGGAACTGGCCACCATGATGGTGGGCCGGGCGGTCGACCTCACGGTGGACAAGGCGCCCGCCGTTCCCGGGGACGCCGCCCTCGTCGTCAAGAACCTCAGCGTGCTCGACCCGCACGGCCAGGTCCTGGTCAACAACGTCAGCTTCGAGGTGCACAAGGGCGAGATCCTCGCAATAGCGGGGGTGCAGGGCAACGGCCAGACCGAACTCACCGAAGCCCTGATGGGCCTGCAGCCGCGCGTCTCCGGCGAGATCACCCTCGACGGCAAGTCCCTGCGCGGACACTCCGTGCGCCAGGTGCTCGAGGCCGGAGTCGGCTTCGTGCCGGAGGACCGCACCGAAGACGGGCTGGTCGGGGAGTTCACCATCGCCGAGAACCTCATGCTCGACCGCTCCAACGACGAACCGTTCGTGAAACGGTGGAACGTGCAGCGGGCGCTCCTGGCGAAGTTCGCGGGGGAGAAGGTCAAGGAATTCGACGTGCGCTCCCAGGGGATCGACACCCCGGTCGGGCGCCTCTCCGGAGGCAACCAGCAGAAGGTCGTCCTGGCCCGTGAGCTCAGCCGCGACCTGCGCCTCTTCGTTGCGGCGCAACCCACCCGCGGCCTCGACGTCGGCTCGATCGAGTTCGTGCACGAACGCATCGTGGCCACCCGGGACGCCGGCACCCCGGTGGTCGTGATCTCGACCGAACTCGACGAGGTCGCGGCCCTGGCCGACCGGATCATGGTCATGTACCGCGGGCGCATCGTCGGCATCGTGCCGGGCGACACCCCCCGCGCAGTCCTCGGATTGATGATGGCGGGCGAAGCCCCCGCCGGAGAAGGAGCCGCAGCGTGAGCACCACACAGGGTCCGGGGACCGTGACCGGACCGGCAACCTCGCCGACCGGAGCGCCCTCCCGCTGGGACCGGATGTTCCGGGAGATCACCACCGGCAGCGCCATCATCTCCGTGCTGGCCGTCGTGCTCGCGCTCGTCGTCGGCGCCGTCATGATCGCGTTCACCAACAAGGAGGTCCAGGCCAGCGCCGGTTACTTCTTCTCAAGGCCCGGCGACCTGCTCGCCGCCATCTGGAACGCGGTGTCCGGGGCATACTCGGCTCTCTTCCAGGGCTCGATCTACAACTTCCGCCGGCCGAGCTTCGCGGCGGGGATCAAGCCCCTCACCGAGACCCTCACCTTCGCGACCCCGCTGATCATGGCCGGCCTCGGAGTGGCGCTCGGTTTCCGGGTGGGCATGTTCAACATCGGCGGGCGCGGGCAGATGCTCATCGCGGCCGCCCTCGGCGGCTGGGTCGGCTTCGCGGTCGACCTGCCCTACGGGCTGCACATGATCGTCGCGCTCGTGGTCGGCATCCTCGGCGGCGCCCTCTGGGGCGGTATCGTCGGTCTGCTCAAAGCCCGAACGGGAGCCCACGAGGTGATCACCACGATCATGCTCAACTACGTGGCGTTCTACCTCGTCAGCTACCTGCTCCGCGAAGGCTTCCTGAAGACGCCCGGGTCGAACAACCCGAAGAGCCCCGCCACCAAGGTCACGGCGGTCTTCCCCGACCTGCTCGGCCCGAACTACATCCTGCACTTCGGCTTCATCCTGGCCATCCTCGCCACGATCTTCACCTGGTGGCTGCTCTCGCGCTCGAACCTCGGCTTCCAGTTCCGGGCCGTCGGGCTCAACCCGCATGCGGCCAAGGTCGCCGGCATCAGCGTCAAGCGCATGTACGTCTACGCGATGATGCTCTCGGGCGGGCTGGTCGGCCTCGCCGGCATCAACCAGGTGCTGGGCACGACCACCAGCGGCTTCGGCGCCGGACTCGACTCCGGCATCGGCTTCGACGCCATCACCGTGGCGCTGCTCGGCCGGTCGAAGCCTTGGGGGGTCTTCTGGGCCGGCATCCTGTTCGGCGCCTTCAAGGCCGGCGGGTTCTCGATGCAGGCCGCCGAGGGCGTGCCGATCGACATCGTGCTCGTCGTGCAGTCGCTCATCGTGCTCTTCATTGCCGCCCCGCCTCTCGTCCGGGCCATCTTCCGCCTGCCTGTGCCGGGAGCCATCCGTCGCAAGACCCAGGTCAACGTTTCCCAGGAGGTGGCAGCGAAATGAGCACCGTCGCTCCGGTCGTCCAGCCCGCACAGCCCACCACGCCGGAAGGCCCCGATTTCGAGTTCGTGAAGAGCTGGAAGGTGACGATCGCCCTGTCGATCTTCACCGTCCTCAGCTTCCTGCTCCTGGTGGTCTTCGGCCGGGACGGCACCAGCACCATGCGCCTCTCCACGTCCAGTGACCTGATCCAGCTGCCCGACGTGGAACTGCCGACCCGGGTCACCGGCATCGTGATCACCGTCCTGCTCCTCCTGATCACCGGCGTGAGCGTCTGGCTGGTGCGCGCCAAGGCCAAGGCCCCGATCTGGTTGATCGCCGTCTACGCCGTGCTCGTCCTGATCGGCTTCCTGGCCTGGGCCGCCGCCGACAAGTCCATCCCGGTTCCCGGCCTGCTGTTCGGGTCGCTCAGCCTGGCCGTGCCGCTCATCTTCGGTGCCCTCGGCGGCGTCATCTCCGAGCGGGTCGGCGTCGTCAACATCGCCATCGAGGGCCAGCTGCTCGCCGGCGCGTTCACCTCAGCGATGGTCGCATCGCTCACCCGCCAGCCGCTCCTCGGCCTCCTGGCCGCGATGCTGGCCGGGGTGCTCGTCTCGATGGTGCTGGCCGCCTTCGCGATCAAGTACTTCGTCGACCAGGTCATCGTCGGCGTCGTGCTCAACGTGCTCGTGATCGGCCTGACCGGCTTCCTCTACTCGCAGGTGATGGCACCGAACGCCGCGCTCCTGAACCAGCCGCCCCGGTTCGAACGGATCAACATCCCGCTGCTCAGCGAGATCCCGATCATCGGGCCGGTCTTCTTCCGGCAGACGCTGATCGTCTACATCATGTACGTCGCCGTCGCCGTGGTCTTCTACGGGATCTTCCACACGAAGTGGGGACTGCGCCTCCGCAGCGTGGGCGAGCATCCGCAGGCCGCCGACACGGTCGGCATCAACGTCGCGTCGACGAGGTTCTGGAACGTGTCCATCGCCGGCGCGATCGTCGGCCTCGGCGGAGCCTACTTCACCCTCGGCTCGGTCGGCGCGTTCGGCAAGGAGATGACCGCCGGGGCCGGGTTCATCGCGCTGGCCGCCGTGATCTTCGGCCGGTGGGACCCGATCCGGGCCACCCTCGCCGCGCTGCTGTTCGGTTTTGCCAGCAACCTGCAGAACGTTCTCAGCATCATCGGGTCCCCGGTGCCGAGCGAGTTCATGCTCATGCTGCCCTACCTCGTCACGATCTTCGCCGTCGCCGGCCTGGTCGGCCAGTCCAGGGGACCTGCCGCCAGCGGCAAGCCCTACATCAAATCGTGACCGGGTCTCCCCGGCCAGACGCTCCCTTCTCGGGCGACGTCGATTGGGGTGTCCTCCGCGAGGCAGCCGTGCAGGCGATGGGCAGCGCCTACGCGCCGTACTCGCACTTCCCGGTCGGCGCCGCGGCGCTCGTCAGCGACGGGCGGGTGATCACCGGCTGCAACGTCGAGAACGCGTCCTACGGCCTCACCCTCTGCGCGGAGTGCGCCCTCGTCTCCATGCTGCACCTCACCGGCGGCGGGCAGCTCGTGGCCTTCACCTGCGTCGACGGTGCCGGTGGCACCCTGATGCCCTGCGGACGCTGCCGCCAGCTTTTGTACGAACACTCGGCCCCCGGCATGCTGCTGGACACGGTGTCGGGTGTGCGAACCATTGATGAAATCCTGCCCGACGCCTTCGGGCCCAGGCAGCTCGCCGACTACCGGGAAGAGTGACCGTGAGCAACATCCAGACCAGCATCGAGGCCTTCGACGCTGTTGACCTGATCCACACCAAGCGTGACCTGGGCGAGCTCAGCACCGCCCAGATCGACTGGCTGGTCGACGCGTACACCCGCGGCTACGTCGGCGACGAGCAGATGGCCGCGATGACCATGGCGATCTTCCTCAACGGGATGAACCGCCGGGAGATCAAGGACCTCACCATGGCCATGATCAACAGCGGGGAGCGGATGAGCTTCACCGGCCTCGGCAAACCGACCACCGACAAGCACTCCACCGGCGGTGTCGGCGACAAGATCACCCTGCCGCTGATGCCGCTCGTCGCCGTCTTCGGCGCGGCCGTTCCCCAGCTCTCCGGCCGCGGTCTCGGCCACACCGGCGGCACCCTGGACAAGCTCGAGTCGATCCCGGGCTGGCGGGCCAGCCTCACCAACGAGGAGATGTTCGCGCAGCTGCGCGACCACGGCGGCGTCATCTGCGCCGCCGGACGAGGCCTGGCCCCGGCCGACGGCAAGCTCTACGCGCTGCGCGACATCACCGGCACGGTGGAGGCGATTCCCTTGATCGCATCCTCGATCATGTCGAAGAAGATCGCCGAGGGCACGAGTGCGCTGGTCCTCGACGTGAAGTTCGGCTCCGGCGCCTTCCTCAAGGACATCGACCGGTCCCGCGAACTCGCCCGCACCATGGTCGCGCTCGGGGAGGACGCCGGCGTGGCGATGTCCGCGCTGCTCACCAACATGAACGTGCCTCTCGGCCACGCGATCGGCAACGCCAACGAGGTCCGCGAATCGGTCGAGGTGCTCGCCGGCGGCGGGCCGGCGGATGTCGTCGAACTCACCGTCGCCCTCGCCACGGAGATGCTCGACCTGGTCGGCATCACCGGCGTCGACGTCGCCGTCGCGCTGAAGGACGGCCGCGCGATGGACAAGTGGCGTGAGGTCATCCGTGCCCAGGGCGGCGACCCGGATGCGGCCCTGCCGGTCGCGAAGGAAACCCACGTCGTCACCGCCCTGCGCGACGGGGTGCTCGTGGAGCAGCAGGCCCTTCCGTTCGGAATCGGCGCCTGGCGTCTCGGCGCCGGCCGCGCCCGAAAGCAGGACCCGGTGCAGCACGCCGCCGGGATCGACCTGCACGCCAAGCCGGGGGACACCGTGCGGGCCGGGCAGCCCCTGTTCACACTCAGCGCCGACGAGCCTGAGCGTTTCGCCCGCGCGCTCGAGGCCGTGGAAGGCGCCTACCGGATCGGCGACCCCGGCGAGCCCATCCAGGACGGCGGACCCCTGATCGCCGAGCGAATCGGCCGCTGACCCGCCCCCGACCCCGCCCCCGCCCCCGCCCGCCCCGAGCCCCGTCCACCCATACCGGGCAGGCTGGGGGCTAACTCAGGAGATTCCGGACGAGTCAGGTCGGCGGGTGCGGAATTCCAGGCCGCACCGGAACCGATGCCGGGAATCTCCTGAGTCAGCCACAGTCCGGGTTCAGCAAACAGGGAGACTCCCAGCGTCATGGCCGGTAGATTGGGAACGTGAACACGAGCCCAGAGGAATACCTGCTGCCCGGCGGCATCAGCATCAACGCGCTGCCGAAGATCTCCCTGCACGACCACCTCGACGGCGGGCTGCGTCCCGGCACCGTCATCGAGCTGGCCGCGAGTATCGGATTCGCCCTGCCGACAACGGATGAGTCCGACCTCGGCGCCTGGTTCGCCGACCAGGCCAACTCCGGCTCGCTGGTCGAATACCTCAAGACCTTCGACATCACCTGTGCCGTCATGCAGACCGAGGAGGGCCTGACCAGGGTCGCCCGGGAATTCGTCGAGGACCTCGTCGCCGACGGCGTCATCTACGGCGAGGTGCGCTGGGCCCCCGAGCAGCACCTCACCCGGGGCCTCACCCTCGACCAGACGGTGGAGGCCGTGCAGGCCGGCATCGAGGCCGGCATCGCCGCCGCCGCCGAGGCCGGCCACAGCATCAAGATCGGCCAGCTGATCACCGCCATGCGGCACGCCGACCGCAGCCTCGAAATCGCCGAACTGGCCGTGCGCCACCGCACCGCGGGCGTCGTCGGGTTCGACATCGCCGGCGCCGAACTCGGTTTCCCGGCCCACAACCACCGTGACGCGTTCGACTTCCTGGCCAAGGCATTCCTCCCGGTCACCGTGCACGCCGGCGAGGCCGACGGCCTGGAGAGCATCCGCGGGGCTCTGTTCGACGGTCGTGCGCTGCGGCTCGGCCATGGCGTGCGCATCGCCGAAGACATCGTCGTCGGCCGCCAGGACGCCGACGACAACACCTACGTGACCCTCGGCCCGGTGGCGCAGTGGGTGCGCGACCGCGAGATCGCCCTCGAGCTCAGCCCGTCGTCGAACCTGCAGACCGGGGCGATCGCGGCCTGGGGCGACGACCTGCTCGACCACCCCTTCGACCTGCTGTACCAGCTGGGCTTCCGGGTCACCGTCAACACCGACAACCGCCTGATGAGCGACACCAGCCTGAGCAAGGAGCTGGCCCTGCTCAGCGACGCGTTCGGCTACGACATCGACGACCTCGAGGTCTTCCAGCTCAACGCCGCGCAGGCCACGTTCCTCCCGCTCGAGGAGCGCGAGGAGCTGGCCGATGCCATCGTCGCCGGCTTCGAAGGCGCCTGAAGAACCAATGCCCGTCCGATCGACACCGTGAAAGCCCCCATGCCACTGCCGCCCCTCCCCACTGCCGCAATCACGATCGGCGTCCACGTCGAGGACTGGCGTGGTGCGGTGGCCGCTGCCGGTGACGCCCTCGAACGGTCAGGGTCGACCTCGCCCGAGTACACGAAGCGCATGATCGGCGTGATCGACGAGTTCGGCGCCTACGTCGTGATCGCGCCGGGCCTCGCGCTGGCGCACGCCCGGCCCGGACCCGACGTTCACACCGAGGGCCTGAGCGTTGTCACCCTCGCCGAGCCGGTCGCGTTCGGCCACCCGCACAACGACCCGGTCAGCGTCGTGCTGGGCCTGGCCGTCACCAGCGGTGACGAGCACGTGCTCCTCGTGGCCGAACTGGCCAATGTGTTCAACGACCCGCACGTCATTCCGGCGCTGGCGGCCGCGACGGATGTCGACAGCATCCGTTCGCTGCTCGGCGTCACCGCACCACCCGAGGAGCAGTAATGAAGATCGTCGCCCTGTGCGGAGTCGGAATCGGCACCTCCGCGATTCTCAAGGTCAACGCCGAGCGGGCCCTGGCCCGGCTGGACATCGAGGCGGAGGTCACCGCGACGGACGTCGCCGGAGTTGCGAGCATGGGCTTCGACGCCCAGGTGATCCTCACCTCGTCGGAGCTGGTCGACGCCATCGGCAAGACCAACGCCGACATCGTCGTGATCGACAACTACTTCGACGTGGACGAACTCACCGCGAAGCTGGAGACCGCGCTGGGCTGACCGCGCTGGGCTGAGTGCCGGCCCGACCGCGCTACTTGATCAGTTCGCGCATGCCCCGGTCGAGTTCGGCCAGGGTCGCCTCGGCGGCGGCCTTCCGCTCGGCGACCATGCCGGCGGTGCTGCTCGTGTCCAGGTACACCTTGAGCTTGGGTTCTGTGCCGCTCGGGCGCACCATGACGCGTGAACCGTCGACGAGCCTGATCCGCAGCACATCGCTCGGCGGCAGTCCGTTGAAGCCGGCCGACAGGTCGTCCACCTGGTCGACCCGGATGCTGCCCACCATCGACGGCGGACTCTGGCGCAGTCGGGCCATCACCCGGTCGATCTCGCTGAGGTCGGTCACCCGCACCGAGATCTGGCCGGACGCGAAGTGGCCGAACCGGGCGCTGAACCGGTCGAGGTGGTCGGCGAGGGTGAGCCCGTCGGCCTTGAGGTCGCTGACCAGGGAGAGAATGGCCACGGCGGCGGAGATGCCGTCCTTGTCGCGCACGGTGCCGGGGTTGACGAGGTAGCCGAGGGCCTCCTCGTAGCCGAAGATCAGGTCTGGCGCGCGGGACACCCACTTGAAGCCGGTGAGGGTGTCCGCGAACCGCATGCCGTAGGCCGCGGCGACCGCCTGCAGGGCCGGCGACGACACGATCGAGCAGGCGAGCGTGCCGTCGGCCGCGCCATCGCCTGCCGCGGTCGCGGCGAGCTCGGCGGCCCGCCAGCCGAGGACGGCCCCGACCTCGTTGCCGCTGAGCCGGCGGTAGCCGGTGCCGGACGACGGGTCGGGGATCGCGATCGCGAGCCGGTCCGCGTCGGGGTCGTTCGCGATGATCAGCTCGGCGCCGGCCTCCCTCGCGGTCTCATAGGACAGGTCGAGGGCGCCCGGCTCCTCCGGGTTGGGGAACGCGACGGTGGGGAAGTGGCCGTCCGGGGCGATCTGGGCGTCGACGAGGGTGGGCAGGTCGAAACCGGCGGCTTCGAGCACGCGCCTGGTCGTGTCCCAGCCGACGCCGTGCAAGGCGGTGTACACGGTGTTCACCTGCGCGCGCGGCGGGTGGGCGAGACCGGCGGTGGCGTCGATGTACGCCTGCACGACGGATTCGGGTGCCGTCTCGTAGGCGGCCCGAGGCAGGTCAGGTACCCGCTGCTCGGTCGCCACCCGGAGGATCTCCGCCGCGATGCGCGCGTCGTCGGGGGAGACGATCTGCGAGCCGTTGTTCGCGCCGCCCAGGTAGACCTTGTAGCCGTTGTCGTTCGGCGGGTTGTGCGACGCGGTGACCATCACGCCGGCACCCACGTCGAGGTGCCGCACCGCGAAGGCGAGCACGGGGGTGGGCAGCAGGCGGGGGAGCAGGATGGCGCGCACCCCGGCACCGGCCATGATCGCAGCCGTGTCGGTGGCGAAGACGTGGGAATTCTTGCGCCCGTCGTAGCCGATGACGACGGACGGGGTTTCGCCCGGAGACGCGGCGCCCCTGAGGTAGGCGGCGAGGCCGGCGGCGGCCTGGGAGACGAGCACGCGGTTCATCCGGTTCGAGCCGGCCGCGATCGCTCCGCGGAGGCCGGCCGTGCCGAAGGCGAGTCTCTCATCGAAGCGGGA
The DNA here is from genome assembly GCF_004402705.1 of Cryobacterium mannosilyticum. NCBI lineage: Bacteria > Bacillati > Actinomycetota > Actinomycetes > Micrococcales > Microbacteriaceae > Cryobacterium > Cryobacterium mannosilyticum. Next base: position 39,316 of record NZ_SOFM01000043.1, read on the forward strand.
GTGCAGCTCCAGTATCGCCGCCGCATCCCCATCGCCGGCGGAGCGCACCAGCAGGCGCAACTCGGCCTGGGTTTCGGGGTCGGGGTCCTGGCTGAGCCAGTCGTTCGCCGTGTTCAGCAGGGCCGTGGCGGCGTCCCCGGCGGGAGCGTCCGTCTCGATGGTGTCGAGCACCATCGTGTCGGGGAGCACCGTCTCCGGGGCGTCTTCCTCGCTGTGCCTGCCGCCGGATTCGGGGGGCACTGCGGTGCCGTCGAGGCTCACAGTGCGGCCACGATCCGGGCGAGCAGCGCGCCGATCACGGGTTCGGCCAGCTTGCCGGCCTCGAGCACCTCTTCGTGGCTGAGCGGCTCTTTCTGGATCCCCGCGGCGAGGTTCGTGATCAGGGACAGGCCGAGGATCTCCATCCCGGCCTCCCGGGCCGCGATCGCCTCGAGCGCGGTGGACATCCCGACGATGTGGCCGCCGATCACCTTCGCCATCTGCACCTCGGCGGGGGTCTCGTAGTGCGGGCCGCGGAACTGGCAGTACACGCCCTCGTCGAGGGTGGGGTCGATGCTGCGGGCCAGGGCGCGCAGCCGGGCGGAGTACAGGTCGGTGAGGTCGACGAAGGTCGCGCCCTCAAGGGGCGAGTCGGCAGTGAGGTTGATGTGATCGCTGATCAGCACGGGGCTGCCCGGCGTCCAGGTCTCGCGGATGCCGCCAGCACCGTTGGTGAGGATCATCGTCGACACGCCGGTAGCGGCCGCGGTGCGCACGCTATGCACGACCCGGCGCACGCCGTGGCCCTCGTAGTAGTGGGTGCGGGCGCCGATGATGAGGGCGCGCTTGCCGCCGGGCAGCAGCACCGAGCGGAGCATGCCGGCGTGGCCGGCCAGGGCGGGGGCGCTGAAGCCAGTGATCTCCTGTGCGGGGATCGTGTGCGTGGTCTCGCCGATCAGGTCGGCGGCCTTGCCCCAGCCGCTGCCCAGGGTCAGTGCGATGTCGTGCCGGGCGACACCGGTGCGGGCGGCGATCTCGCCGGCCGCGATGCGCGCGACCTCGAACGGATCCGTTTCTGGCGCGTCGAGCGGGTTGTTATCCATCTTCAGCATGCCCCCACTCTAATTGCCCGCCCATTTCACCGGCGCTCACCTGCCTGATTCGGCGGAGATTTCGCTCATTCGCGCACGGATGGCCGCAGCATTCGCGTCTCCAGTGACAGCGTCCGTCGAATTCGACCGGAGTGCAGGCCGGAGCCTCGACGGGGCCCCGGGCGGGCATAGTCGGGTTGAGCGCGCCACATGCGCCCGTGCGCGCCTGGCCTGCCTGGCGCGTAGCGGCGCAAGTGGGGCGCTGGGGCGGGGCGCGTGGTTTGGCAGGGGGGCGCTGGGGCGGGAGAATATGACAATGGCCTACGAGTTCGAACGCAAGCAGCGCATCGCTATCCTCGGCGGAGGGCCCGGCGGTTACGAAGCGGCGTTGGCCGGCGCCCAGCAGGGTGCCGAGGTCACCCTCGTCGAGCGGGTCGGGGTCGGCGGTTCCGCCGTGATCACGGATGTCGTCCCCTCCAAGTCGCTCATCGCCACGGCCGAGGCCACCAACTCGATCGGCGAGGCCACCGACCTGGGCGTTCAGCTGTTCGTGCGCGGCGACACGGGCAGGCCCGCCCGGCCCGAGGTCGCCATCAACCTGGCTGCCGTCAACAAGCGGCTCCTCGCCCTCGCCCGGCAGCAGTCCGAGGACATGAAGGCCACCCTGATGCGCGCCGGCGTGCACCTTGTCAGCGGCCACGGCCGCCTCGACGGCACCAGCGGGGTCATCGTCTCCACCGCCGAGGACGGCTCCGGCACCGACTTCGACCGCATCGACGCCGACACGATCGTCGTCTCGGTCGGCGCGACCCCGCGCATCCTGCCCACCGCCGTCCCCGACGGCGAGCGCATCCTCAGCTGGACCGAGCTCTACAACTTGAAAGCCGTCCCTGAGCACCTCATCGTGGTCGGCTCCGGCGTGACCGGTGCCGAGTTCGCCTCCGCCTACCGCGCCCTCGGCGCGAAGGTCACCCTGATCTCCAGCCGCGACCAGGTGCTCCCCGGCGAGGACGCCGACGCGGCGGCCGTGATCGAGAACGTGTTCAAGCGCAACGGAATGGTCGTGCTGAGCAAGTCACGCGCGTCCTCGGTCGTGCGCACCGACACCGGCGTGCTGGCGGCCCTGGCCGACGGCCGCACGGTCGAGGGCAGCCACTGCCTGATCGCGGTCGGCTCGGTGCCGAACACCGCCGGGATCGGCCTCGAGGAGGCCGGCGTGCAGCTCTCCGAATCCGGCCACATCCGGGTGAACCGGGTCGCGCGCACGTCCATCCCGAACATCTACGCGGCCGGCGACTGCACGACCGAGCTGCCGCTGGCATCCGTCGCCTCGATGATGGGCCGCACCGCGGTCTTCCACGCGATGGGCGACGCGGTCAACCCGATCGAAATTCGCAACGTCGCGGCGAACATCTTCACCCAGCCGGAGATCGCCACGGTCGGCTGGACCCAGAAGCAGATCGAGGACGGCCTCACCCGCGGCAGCATCTACAAGCTGCCGCTCTCGTCGAACCCGCGCGCGAAGATGATGGGCATCAAGGACGGTTTCGTCAAGCTGTTCGCGACCACCACCACCGGCACCGTCATCGGCGGAGTGATCGTCGCGCCCAAGGCCAGCGAGCTCATCTTCCCCCTCGCCCTGGCGGTCGAGCACCGGCTCACGGTCGACGAGGTGGCCCGGGCGTTCCCGGTCTACCCGTCGCTGACGGGTTCGATCACGGATGCCGCGCGCGCCATGCACATCGTCCAGTAGCCCGCCTCCGCGACCCCCGAGCCCCCCACCCGCGCTCCCACCGCCGTTCAGCCCTGCCAAGCCAGGGCAGGGCAGGGCAGGACAGGGAAGGCCGGGTCAGGGGTGGTCGGTGACGGCCATCAGCAGGGAGCCGGAGGCGACGGTGGTGCCGACGAGCGCCTCGATGCTGCCGATCACGCCGTCCTTGTGGGCGGTGAGTGGTTGCTCCATCTTCATGGCCTCGAGGACGAGCAGCAGGTCACCCTTGACGACGATGTCGCCCTCGGCGACGGCCAGCTTGACCACGGTTGCCTGCATCGGCGCGTGCACGGCGTCACCGGTCGCGGTGCTGACCGCGTGGCCTCCGCTGCGCCGGCGGGGGGCAGGCCCCGCCGTGCTCTCGGACGCCGACCCGGGGAGCAGTCGCACCGGCAGGCTGACCTCGATCCGGCGGCCCTCGACCTCGACGACGACGTTGTGCCGCTTCGCCGGGCCGGTGGGCTCCTCGAGCGAACCGTTCCACGGGTCGATGTCGTTGTCGAACTCGGTCTCGATCCAGCGGGTGTAGATGGAGAAGGGCTGGCCGTTCGCCGGGGCGAACGCGGGGTCGCGCACGATCCGGCGGTGGAAGGGCAGCACGGTGGGCAGCCCGGCAACCTCGAACTCGTCGAGGGCGCGGCGAGAGCGCTCGAGAGCCTCCTCGCGGGTGGCTCCGGTGACGATGAGCTTGGCGAGCAGGGAGTCGAACGAGCCGGAGATCACGTCGCCGGCCTGCACGCCGCTGTCGACGCGCACACCGGGACCGCCGGCGGGTTTGAACACGTGCACGGGGCCGGGCGCGGGCATGAAGCCGCGGCCGGCATCCTCGCCGTTGATCCGGAATTCGAAGGAGTGGCCGGTGGGAGCAGGGTCGGGGTAGTCCAGCGTGCCTCCCTCGGCGAGGCGGAACTGTTCGCGGACGAGGTCGATCCCGGTCACTTCCTCCGACACGGGGTGTTCGACCTGCAGCCGGGTGTTCACCTCGAGGAAGGAGACGGTGCCGTCCTGGCCGATCAGGAACTCACAGGTACCGGCGCCGACATAGCCGACCTCGGCCAGGATGGCCTTGGACGCGCGGTAAATCTCGGTCTGCTGGGCGTCGGTCAGGAACGGGGCCGGTGCTTCTTCGACGAGTTTCTGGTGCCGGCGCTGGAGCGAGCAGTCGCGGGTGGAGATGACGACGACGGTGCCGTGGGCATCGGCGAGGCACTGGGTTTCCACGTGGCGCGGTTTGTCCAGGTATTTCTCGACGAAGCACTCGCCGCGGCCGAACGCCGCGACGGCCTCGCGGGTGGCCGACTCGAAGAGCTCGGGCACCTCTTCGCGGGTGCGGGCGACCTTGAGGCCGCGCCCGCCGCCGCCGAAGGCGGCCTTGATCGCGACGGGCAGGCCGTGCAGGTCGACGAAGTCGAGCACCTCGGCGGCGTCGACCACCGGGTTGAGGGTGCCGGGCGCCATCGGGGCGTTGACCTTCTCCGCGACGTGCCGGGCGGAGACCTTGTCGCCGAGCTTTTCGATCGCCTCGGGTGACGGGCCGATCCAGATCAGCCCCGCGTCGATCACCGCCCGGGCGAAGTCGGCGTTCTCAGCGAGGAAGCCGTAGCCGGGGTGCACGGCGTCGGCGCCGGACCGCCTGGCCACCGAGAGGATCTTCTCGATCACGAGATACGTGTCGGCGCTGGTGGTTCCGTCGAGACCATAGGCCTCGTCGGCAAGGTGCGCGTGCACCGAATCACGATCCTGATCGGCGTAGACGGCAACCGAGAGAATGCCGCTGTCTTTCGCGGCTCGGATCACCCGGACGGCGATCTCGCCCCGGTTGGCGATGAGGACCTTCGTTATTCGCGACACAGTGCCCTAGCTTATGGTGCCTGAGCCGAGGTCTTTTGGTTCTGTTCCACAAAAAGAACAGCGAGAAAGGTGCGGATGCCTACAATCGGGCCCGGAATAAGGTCGCCGAGTCAGCTCGCCGGGCCACGATTCCACAGGCTCGGCCAGGAATGGCCCAGCCGGGTGACCAGCCGGCGCAGGGTCGGCAGGGAGAGCCCGACCACCGTGGACGGGTCACCGTCGATATGCGTGATGAACGGCGCGCCGAGGCTGTCGATGGTGAACGCACCGGCGACGAGCAGCGGTTCGCCGGTGGCGATGTAGGCGTCGAGCTCGTCGTCGCCGATGTCGTCGGCGAAGGTGACGTCCGCGACGGCGACGGCGCCGACCGCCCGACCGGCCTGCCCGTTCAAGTGCTCGATCAGCCAATGGCCCGAAAAGAGCTGCCCCGTGCGTCCGCGCTGCAACTGCCAGCGCTGCCGGGCCTTCTCCGCGGTGTGCGGCTTGCCGTAGATGACCTCGTCGATCACGAACACCGAATCGCCGCCGAGCACGAGCCCGTCGCCGTGCGTCCCGGTCTCCCGCAGCGCCACCGAGACCGCCTCCGCCTTGGCGCGGGCGAGCAGCTCGACCACCCGGTGCGGGGTGAGCGGCGCGCCGGACTGCCGGGCGGCCTCCGCGGCGACGGCATCCTCGTCCACGTCGGGGGCCATCGTGACCGGTTCGATCCCGGAGGAGCGCAGCAGCGCCAGGCGGGCGGGAGAAGTCGAGGCCAGGTAGAGGCGCATGGTTCCTTCGTGCGACGGTAGAAGCGATGTGGGATGCTCGTTCAATGGGCACCAGCAATGACAATCAGTCGATTCCGGGCGAGCAGTCCGTCGAAGTCGGCAGCGAACTCGAACTCGACGTCACCAACGTAGCCCACGGCGGCATCTTCGTCGCCCGGCACGAGGGCCGCGTGGTCTTCGTCAGCGACACCCTCCCGGGTGAGCGGGTGCGCGCCCGGCTGACCTCTGCCAGCCACAAGAGTTTCTGGCGTGCCGAGACCGTCGAGGTCCTGGACGCCGCCCCGGAGCGCCAGCCGCACATCTGGGCGTCCGCCGCCCTCGAGCGTGACCCCGACGACCGCGCCGGCGGCGCCGAGTTCGGTCACATCGAACTGGGTCACCAGCGCGAGTTGAAGCGCCAGGTCCTCGCCGATGCCCTCAAGCGAATGGCGGGGATCGAGACCGACGTCACGGTCGAGCCGGTCCCGGTCGGCCCCAACGCATCCCCCGGCGACGCCGCCGACGGAACCGGCTGGCGCACCCGGGTGCGGTTGCACGTCGCTGAGGACGGCTCGGTCGGACCATACGCGGCCAGGAGCCACCGCGTGATCCCCGTCGGGGACCTGCCTCTCGCCGACCGGTTGCTGGAGGCGGCGGCGCCGCTCGACCAGCTGTTCCGCGGGGCCGCATCCGTCGACGTGGTCGCGCCGAGCCTCGGCACCGTGCAGGTGCTCGTGGCCGAGCAGGACGCCCAGGGCCGCCGCAAACCCACGCCGCGCAACCTGATCCGTGAGGTCGTCGGCGACCGCGAATTCAGGCTGGATGCCGCCGGCTTCTGGCAGGTGCACGCGCGCGCCGCCGAGACCCTCTATCGCACGGTCCAGGACACCATCGACGCTGCGGCGTTCGACCCGAAGGCCGCGAACCTCGACCTCTACGGCGGCGTGGGACTGCTCGCCGCGGCCGTCGGCGACCGATTCGGCAGCTCGGTCCGGATCTCCTCGGTCGAAAGCGATGCCCAGGCCACCGATTTCGCCGCGGAGAACCTGGCGGACTGGGTCGGCGCGAGCGTGCAAACCGGCAGGGTGGACCGGTTCCTGGCCGGACTCGTGCGGGACTCCAGCGCCGCCGACCGAATGCGGCAGCAGGCGGCCACGGTGGTCCTCGACCCGCCGCGGGCCGGCGCGGGCAAGGAGGTCATCGACCAGCTCGGCGCCCTCGCCCCACGCCAGATCGTCTATGTGGCGTGCGACCCCGTGGCGCTCGCACGGGACATCGCCCTGCTCGCCGGGCACGGCTACGAACTCCGCGGGCTGCGGGCGTTCGACTTGTTCCCGAATACCCACCATGTCGAAGCCGTTGCGCTGCTCACCAAATAGCTATCGTTGACCTGTACGACAAAGTGAGGACGTGGACCCCCGTGACAGATTCGATTGCACCGTTGGAATCACCGGCCGGCCAGGACGCCGGGGGGCGCACGACGCTCGACCACCCGGTGCGGGTCGGCATCGCCGATGACCATGAGTCGGTCAGGCTCGGCATCAAGGCGGCCTGTGAGAACGCGGGCTACGACGTGATCTTCGCGGCGGCCACGGTGCGGGCGCTCGTGGACGGCATCGCCGGCCGCGCCGTCGACGTCATCGTGCTCGACCTGTCGCTCGGCGACGGTTCGCTCGTCACCGACAACGTGCACAACGCCCAGAGCACCGGTGCCTCGGTGCTCGTGCACAGTATCGCCGACCGGGTCGCCCTGGTCAGGGAGGCGCTCGCCGCCGGAGCCGCCGGAGTGATCCCCAAGTCCTCGCCGACGACGACGGTGATGGCGGCCGTCGCATCCGTCGCCCGCGGCGACGTGCTCAACAACCTCGAATGGGCGACCGCGATCGACGCCGACCGCGACTTCGCCAAGGCCCAGTTGGGCCGCCGCGAGCGGGACGTGCTGCACCTCTACGCGTCGGGGCTGCCGCTCAAGATGGTCGCGATGCAGCTCGGCATCGCCCATTCCACCGCGCGGGAGTACCTCGACCGGATCCGGGTGAAGTACGTCGAGGTGGGCCGGCCGGCGCCGACGAAGGTTGACCTGTTGCGTCGTGCGGTCGAAGACGGCATCCTTCCTGGGCTGGACCAGGACGGCGGGGATGGCCGCGGCTGAGTCCTCGGCCGCACTGCCGCTCCGGCTTCCCCGGGCGGAGCGCGGCACCCAGGACAGGAATGCGAGGAGCGCCGGCGACACTGCCACCCTGGGCATGGACTCCGACCTGATCGCCGGGCCCACCCAGCCCCGCAACCCGATCAGTCGCACCCGGATCGAAACGGTCGTTTCCCGTTCCGTCGCCGGGGTCGGCGTGATCTTCTCCCTCCAGGCGCTCCCGATCATGCTCGCGCAGGTTCCCCTGCGGCTGCCGGTCATGGCGGTCGCCATGCCCCTGGCCCTGGCCCTGGGCGTCGGGGCCGTGGTGATCGCCGCCGTCAGCAAGGTGGGCGTGCGGGTGACCACCGGCACGGTGGCCGTGGTCTACCTGGCCGCCCTCCTCGGCTGGCCCTTCCTGATGCTCGACCCCTCGGCCGTGCTCGACGGCAAACCGTGGCTCTGGTACCTGTGCACCGTGGCGACGGCCTGCGCCGCAGTGTCGTTCCCGCTGGTGTGGGCGGCGATCTACACCTTCCTCGCCCCGATCGTCTACGGCATCGTGCGCACCCAGCCGTCGGGCGGAGGCGCCGATGTGCTCCTCGCCTCCCTCGACGCCGCCTACGCCACAATCCTCGGCCAGGTCATCCTGATCATCATCTTCATGCTGCGCCAGACGGCCGCCGCGGTGGATGCCGCCCAGACCAATGCCCTGCACCAGTACGCGACGGCCGTGAGGCAGCACGCGACGGAGGTCGAGCGGGTCCAGGTCGATTCGATCGTGCACGACAGCGTGCTCGCCACCTTCCTCGCGGCTGCGGCTGCGGGCAGTCCCAAGGCGGCGCAGCTGGCCTCGGGAATGGCCTCCGACGCGCTCACCCGGCTGAACGACGCGGCCATGGTGCCGGCCGGGGAGGACAGCCTGGTGCCGTTCAACGCCCTGAGCGTGCGGATCCGCGAGGCCGCCGACAGGCTCGCCGCGCCATTCACCGTCCTCGAGTGTGAGATCGACACGCTCAGCCTCCCGGTGCACGCCAGCGACGCCCTGTTCGCGGCGAGCGTGCAGGCCATGGTCAACAGCGTCCAGCACGCGGGCGACGGCATCGTCGAACCAGGCCGCACCCTCACCATGCGGGCGAACGCCCAGGGCGGCTGCACCATCGAAATCGCCGACACCGGGGTCGGCTTCGACCCGGAGCAGGTGCCGAGCGAACGGCTGGGCCTTCGGCTCTCGATCCAGGAACGAGTCGCCAGCGTCGGCGGTTCGGTGCAGATCCGCTCCGAGATCGGCCGCGGGACCACCATCACCCTCGCCTGGCCAACCGAGGGCGAGGTGGCACCCGCATGATCACCGTGCCCCGCGGCCTTGTGTTGTCTCTGGCAGCATTGTTCTCGACCTACCACGTTGTGCTCGGCATCTACTCGCTCAACCAGCCGCGCACACCCGGCCCGGCCATCCTCGCGATCGCCGCCTACATCCTGGCGACGGCGCTGAGCCTGTGGCCCAGGAGCCCGATGCGGATGCCGCTCTGGCTCGCCTTCTTCAACGTGGCCGTCTGCGTGGCCATGCCCCTGCTCGTCGGCAGCCAGCTCGACGGCGCGGCCGTCAACGGCTACGCCACCTGGTACGTCGCTGCCGTCGGCACCCTGATGACGATCACGGCCACCCGTCGCCGCCCGGCGCTCGCCTGGATCGGCGCCGCGGCACTGATCGTGCACACCATCGTCTGGGCCGGCCCGGCCGCGCTCGCCGACATGGGGGTGATCGGCAGCGCCGTCTGGGTGGCCATCGCGGTCATCCTCGCCCGCGCCCTCGCCAAGGCCGGGCGGGACGCCAGACAGTACGCTCTGGCCGAACGCGAGGCCACGGACTGGCAGGCGGCCCAGGAGGCACACCTGTATGAGCGTCAGGTCCGGCTGGCGCAAACGATCCGCCTGGCGGCGCCGATGCTGCGCCGGATCATCGTCCGGGGCGGTGTGCTGAACGCCCTGGAGCGGCAGGAATGCCGGTACCTCGAGGCCGCAGTCCGGGACGAGATCCGCGGGCGCAAGCTGCTCAACGAGGCGGTCCGTGAGCAGGTCATGGCGGCCAGACGGCGTGGGGCGATCGTGACCCTGCTCGACGAAGGCGGCATCGACGACCTCCGCGGCCCGGAACTGGAAACCGTGCTCAACACGCTCGCGGCCGCGATCGGCGGCACCACCGCTGACTCGATCATCGCGCGGACGGCCGGGGACGGTTCGGCGACGGCGGTGACCGTGGTCGGCCTCAGCAGCGCCGACGCCCGGCTCAGCGCACTCGGCCAGGAATCACCGGAGCCCGAGGTCAACCTGTGGCTCGAGATCCCGCGCAGCCCGGTGCCGGCCGACGCCCCGGCGGCCCGCTGACGGGTTCGCCCCGGTGATTGAGCTTGTCGCGGTGATTGAGCGTGTCGAAATCAGGCCACCCGGACATGCGAAAGGGGACCAACCGTGAGGCTGGTCCCCTTTCGACTTTCGTGCCAGGGCGACAACCCGAATGTCACCCTGACTCGCCGCCAAAATTCGCCTGCTTACCCTAGTCGACGAATTTTGGTGGTGTAACTCTGTGAGCGACACCTAGCAATATCTATACTCATCGACCCGGTTCGATCAGAAAAGTCGGCATTTAGGGGGACCGGCCGTTCGGGGGGAGTGCGGGTCAGGCCGAGAAGCCCCGCCACTGGCCCTGTCCGGCGCGCACGGCCGGCCGGATGGCCCGCTGACTGACCTGCCAGGCGCTCTGGCTGCCCTCGGGATCCCGGCGCAGGTTGTCCGTCTCCTCGCGCAGCAGGCCGCGGAGCACGGCCGACACGGCGGCCGCCTCGGTGGGGGTGACGCCCCGGGTGAGGAACAGGAGTTCCTCGGCCGGGTCTGGGGTGGGTGTCGTGGTCGGGGTCATGGCGCCCGCCTACAGCGGGATGTTCCCGTGCTTCTTGGGCGGCAGGCTGGCGCGCTTGGTGCGCAGCGCGCGCAGGGCCTTCGTGATCGCGACCCGGGTCGCCGCCGGCTCGATGATGCCGTCCAGCTCGCCGCGCTCGGCCGCGAGGAACGGGCTGGCGACGTTGTAGGTGTATTCGTTGGCCAGCCGGGTGCGCACGGCCGCGACATCCTCATCGGCGGCCTCCGCCTTCTTGATCTCGGCCCGGTAGAGGATGTTCACGGCGCCCTGGCCGCCCATCACGGCGATCTCGGCAGTCGGCCAGGCGAGGTTGATGTCCGCGCCGAGCTGCTTGGAGCCCATCACGATGTAGGCGCCGCCGTAGGCCTTGCGCAGGATCACCGTGACCAGCGGGACGGTCGCCTCGGCGTAGGCGTAGAGCAGCTTGGCGCCGCGACGGATGATGCCGGTCCACTCCTGGTCGGTGCCCGGCAGGAAGCCGGGCACGTCGACCAGGGTGAGGATCGGGATCGAGAACGCGTCGCAGAAGCGCACGAAGCGGGCGGCCTTCTCGCCGGCCGGGATGTTGAGCGTGCCGGCCATGGCGCTGGGCTGGTTGGCGACGATGCCGATCGAACGCCCCTCGACCCGGGCGAAACCGACGACGATGTTCGGGGCGAACAGTGGCTGCGTCTCCAGGAAGTCGCCGTGGTCGACGATGTACTCGATCACTGTCTTGACGTCGTAGGGCTGGTTGGGGGAGTCGGGGATGATCGTGTTCAGCTTCATGTCGGCATCCGTCGTCTCCAGCTCGATATCGCTGTCGAAGACGGGCAGTTCGGCCAGGTTGTTGTCCGGCAGGAAGCTGAGCAGGGTGCGGGCGTAGTCGAGCGCGTCGGGTTCGTCGCTGGCCAGGTAGTGCGCCACCCCGGAGACCGTGTTGTGGGTGAGCGCGCCGCCGAGTTCCTCCATGCCGACGTCTTCGCCGGTGACGGTCTTGATCACGTCGGGGCCGGTGACGAACATCTGGCTGGTCTTGTCGACCATGATCACGAAGTCGGTCAGGGCGGGGGAGTAGACGGCGCCGCCGGCCGCCGGGCCGCAGATGATCGAGATCTGGGGGATGACGCCGGACGCGGCCGTGTTGCGGCGGAAGATCTCGCCGTACTTGCCGAGGGCCACGACGCCCTCCTGGATCCGGGCTCCGCCGGAGTCGAGGATGCCGATGATCGGCACGCCGGTCTTCAGGGCGAGGTCCATCACCTTGATGATCTTCTCGCCGGCAACCTCGCCGAGTGAACCGCCGAAGATGGTGAAGTCCTGGGAGTAGACGCAGACCTGGCGCCCGTGGATGGTGCCGGTGCCGGTGACGACGGCGTCGCCGTACGGCCGCTTCTTCTCCATGCCGAAGGCGTGCGTGCGGTGCCGCACGAATTCGTCGAGTTCGACGAACGAACCCTGGTCGAGCAGAAGGTCGATCCGTTCCCGGGCCGTCATCTTGCCCTTGGCGTGCTGTTTCTCGATCGCCGCCTCTCCGCTGGCGGTCACGGCTTCGTGATAGCGCACCTTGAGGTCGGCGAGCTTTCCAGCCGTCGTGTACAGGTCGGGGCCCGCGAGGGGCGAGTTCTCAGTCACCGGTTCACTCTACCGGCCAACGGTTGTCCCCGACCGTTGACGAAACTCTACAAAGATGGGCACGTTCGCTGGTCGGTTCCGCAGTCGTCGGTGGCTAACTCAGGTAATTTTGGAGTTAGAGCGCCGAAATCGGCCGATTCGGCATTGAATCTGGGCAAAGGCCTGAGTTAGCCACGGGAAGAGGTTCGCATGGAGTTTCCGCTCAGCCGGGAGGCCGGGGCACGGTTCGAGTACCTGGCCGAGGCCGGCTCGACCAACGACGTGCTGGTCGCCCACGCGACGGGGGCGGATGCCGCGGCCTGGCCCGACCTGTCGGTGGTCGTCACCGACAACCAGACCAGGGGACGCGGCCGGCTGGGGCGCACCTGGCTGGCCCCCACCGGCAAGTCCCTGGCCATCTCCGTGCTGCTCCGCCCGGTGCACGCCGGGGCGCCGCTCCCGGTCGACCACTTCGGCTGGTTCCCCCTCCTCGCGGGCACCGCGATGACCCGCGCCGTGCGCGAAGTGGTCGACGCGAGCCTGGCGGGCCCCGCCCCAGAGCCCGAGGAGGGGCATCCGGTGCACGAGGTGACCCTGAAGTGGCCGAACGACGTGCTGATCGACGGCTACAAGGTGTCCGGCATCCTCTCCGAACTGCTCCCCGACGCCCGGGGCCTCGTCATCGGCGCGGGCCTGAACGTGTCCCTCGACGAGCACGACCTGCCCACCCTCACCTCCACCTCCCTGATGCTGGTCACCGGGTCGGCTCCCGACCCCGACGCCGTGCTCGCCCGGTACCTGACCGAGCTGCGCGGCCTCACCGGGGCCTTCCTCGCCGCCGGGGGCGACCCGGTGCGGAGCGGGCTGCTCGCGGCCGTGCGGGAGGTCTGCGGCACGCTGGGGGCCCCGGTGCGCGTGCAGCTGCCCGGCGGCGACGACCTGGTCGGCATCGCCATCGACCTCGACCGGGACGGTCGCCTCATCGTCGAGGACCAGGCAAACGGGGAGCTGCAGGCTGTCGCCGCCGGCGATGTCACCCATCTGAGGTATTAATGAGGGTATGACGAACGCAGCGGTGAACAGCCAGGGCGAGGCGCCGACCTCGGTCGAGCGCGTCGTCGCCGGGCTCCGACCGCATGCCCGGGTGCTGTTCTGGCCGACCGTGCTGCTCGTCGCGGTCTTCGGCGCCACCGGCTACTTCTACGGGTCGATGCCGGAGCCGTGGCAGAACACCGCCCTGGCCGCCGGGGCCGTCGCCGTGGTCGTCCTGCTCTGGCTGTTGCCGCTGGCAACCTGGTTGAACCGGCGCTACACGATCACCACCCGGCGGATCATCTTCCGCCGGGGCTTCTTCGTGCGCACCCGCCAGGAACTGCTGCACAGCCGCGGCTACGACGTCACCGTGCGCAAGACCTGGTTGCAGTCGCTCTGCAGGTCAGGCGACGTGCTCATCAACGGGGGCGAGGAGCATCCGCTCCTGCTCAAGGACGTGCCGAACGCCGACCTGGTGCAGCAGGTGCTGCACGACCTGATGGAGCGGTCTCAGACCCTGATCGGGTCGAGGAGGGTCGGGGCAGGCTCGACCACCGCGACGTCAGCGCTCGCTGACCAGCCGCCCGTGTGGCACCGTCGCTAGGCTGCCGGTGACCGGCGCGGGCGCCGGGGTGCGGCGGTTCGGGGCGAAGACCCAGTACCGGTAGAGCACGAACCGGAAGATCGCGCCGAGCAGCAGGCCGATCACGTTCGAGGAGATGTTGTCGGCGACGACACTCGTGTGGCCGAGGACATAGTGGCTCAGCCACAGGCAGGCCAGGCCGATGCCCATGCCGACGAAGCTGACGGCGAAGAATTCGATTCCCTCGCGCAGGGTCTGCTCCTGCCGGTTCTTGCCGAAGGTCCAGTACCGGTTGCCGACCCAGTTGGCGAAGATCGCCAGGATGGTCGAGAAGACCTTGGCGTAGATCGGTCCGGCGTGCACCAGGTGCGGGTCGAACACGGTCGTGCGGAGCAGATTGAACACGGTCACGTCCACGGCGAAGCCGACGAGTCCGACCGCGCCGAACTTGCCGACCTGGACCAGGAAGGTCATCAGTCGTGCTGGATTCGTCGTTTTTGTCGGCATGCGTCCGTCCGCTCGATGGGTGAAGATAGGAGGGCAGGATTCGAAGTCTACGGCGCAGCCTCGCCTCCAGCCTGAGAGAAGCCGCACCGAAGAATGAACGCTCGCACAGGAATTGGTGAACAGATGAATACGACTGTCGGCGTTATCGGCGGCGGCCAGCTGGCCAGGATGATGATCCCGGCAGCGGTCAATCTCGGCATCGACATCCGGGTGCTGGCCGAGAACGAGGGGATGTCGGCCGCGCTGGCCGCGTTCGCCGTCGGCGACTACCGCGACCGGGAGGTCGTGCTCGCCTTCGCCGAGACCGTCGACGTGGTCACCTTCGACCACGAGCACGTTCCGCAGGAGATCCTCCGCTTACTCGTCGCGCGGGGCGTGGCGGTGCACCCAGGGCCCGACGCGTTGCTCTATGCCCAGGACAAGCTGCTGATGCGCGAACGCCTGACCGAGCTGGGACTGCCGGTGCCGGACTGGGCACGGGTGGAGAACTCCGCCGAACTGGGCGTCTTCCTTGCCGGGCACGGTGGCCGCGCGGTCGTCAAGACCGCCCGCGGCGGCTACGACGGCAAGGGCGTGCGGCTCGTCTCGCACGAGCACGACGCCGACGACTGGTTCACCGCCCTCGCCGAAGACGGCAATGACGGCGCGTTGCTGGTGGAGGAACTCGTCGAGTTCCGGCGCGAGCTGGCCCAGCAGGTGGCGAGGCGACCCTCCGGCGAGGTCGCGGTCTGGCCCGTCGTCGAGACCGTGCAGAAAGACGGGGTGTGCGCGGAGGTGATCGCGCCCGCGCCACTGTCCGAGGGCCGGCTCGCCGAGCTCGCCGCCGAGATCGCGGTCAGGGTCGCCGACGGCATCGGCGTGACCGGGATGCTCGCCGTCGAGCTGTTCGAGACGACGGACGGGCGCCTCCTGATCAACGAGCTGGCGATGCGCCCGCACAACAGCGGCCACTGGTCGATCGAAGGGTCGACGACGAGCCAGTTCGAGCAGCACCTCCGTGCGGTGCTCGACCTGCCGCTCGGCGCGACCACGAACCGGGACCCGTGGTCGGTGATGGTGAACATCATCGGGGGACCGATGGAGGGGAGCCTGGCCGATCGGTACCCCGTGGCCCTGGCGGAGCATCCGTCGGCGAAGGTGCACAACTACGGCAAGGCCCCGCGGCCCGGCCGGAAGGTCGGCCACGTGACCGTCGGAGGGTCCGATCTGGATGAAGTCGTGTACGAGGCGCGAGCCACTGCGGCGGTTTTTCAGGACTGACCCATAAGATCGACTCCGTGCCAGAGAACTCCGTGCCCCAGCCCGCCCAGTCGGAGATCGCCGTGACCCCGCTTGTCGGAGTGGTCATGGGATCGGATTCCGACTGGCCGGTGATGAGTGACGCCGCGCAGTTGCTGCGCGACTTCGGGGTGCCCTGCGAGGTGCAGGTGGTCTCCGCTCACCGCACGCCGGAGAAGATGATCGCCTACGGCAAGAGCGCGCACGAGCGGGGCCTCCGGGTGATCATCGCCGGAGCCGGCGGTGCCGCGCACCTGCCCGGCATGCTCGCCGCCGTGACCACCCTTCCCGTCGTCGGCGTGCCCGTTCCCCTCGGCCGGCTCGACGGACTGGACTCCCTCCTCTCCATCGTGCAGATGCCGGCCGGAGTCCCGGTCGCAACCGTGTCGATCGGCGGCGCGCGCAATGCGGGCCTGATCGCCGTGAAGATCCTGGCGACCGCCGACGACTCCCTGCGGGGGAAGCTCGAGGACTACGCCGAGATGCTCGCCGCGCAGGTCGAGAAGAAGAATTCGGACCTCCAAGCGAAACTATGACGAGTGCAAGCAGCCCGATCCGGCACCCGAATGTCGGCTCAGAACGGGTCATGACCAAGCGAGCCTGGTGGCTCGTCCTGCTCAATTTCCTGCTGCCCGGCTCCGTGCAGGTGCTGGCCGGCAGCCGACGCCTCGGCCGGTTCGGCCTCCGGGCCACGTTCACCCTGCTCTTCCTCGCCGTCGTGGCGGGTGTGGTCTACCTGCTCTGGCCCGAGGTGATCCTCACCGCGCTGACGAACACGATCGGGCTCTGGGTCGCCGCCGCTCTGCTCGTCTTCTACGCCGTGGTCTGGTTGATCCTGACCATGGACACGCTGCGCCTGGTGCGTCTGGTCAAGGCGGGCCCGAAGGCCCGGCCGCTGATCGCCGCGTTCGCGACCGTGCTCATGGTGGGCGTCGTCGGCACCGCCGGCTACGGCGCCTACGTCGCCACCACCGCCAGCGACTTCCTCTCCTCCGTCTTCGTCGCGGGGCCCACCGAGCCCCCGGTCGACGGCCGCTACAACATCATGCTGCTCGGCGGCGACGCCGGCCCCGACCGTGACGGCCTCCGCCCCGACAGCATCTCGGTGGTCAGCATCGACGCCGAGAGCGGCCAGGCCAGCATGATCGGGCTGCCCCGCAACCTCGAGGACGTGCCGTTCTCGCCCGGCCCGCTCGCCGACCTGTACCCGGAGGGGTACGGCGCCATCGACGGGTGCGAGGTCGACGCGTGCATGCTCAACTCGATCTACACCGAGGTCGAACTGAAAAGCCCTGAGATGTACCCGAAGGCGATCGCCGCGGGCAGCGAGCCGGGCATCGAGGGCATGAGGGATGCCGCGCAGGGCGTGACCGGGCTGACCATCCAGTACTACGTGCTCATCGACATGCAGGGCTTCGCCCAGCTGGTGGACGCCCTCGGCGGGGTCGACATCACCGTGGACCACCGGGTGCCCGTGCACACCGACGACACCTTCACCGAGGTGTTGTTCTGGTTCGAGCCCGGCCGGCAGCACATGGACGGCTACCACGCGCTCTGGTACGCCCGCTCCCGCCACGACACCAGCGACTACGACCGGATGGTGCGCCAACGGCAGATGCAGGAGGCCATCCTGGCCCAGGCGAGCCCGGCGAACGTGCTGACCAAGTTCCAGGCCGTGGCGAAGGCCGGGTCCCAGGTGGTCAAGACGGACATCCCCCAGGGCATGCTCGGCTACTTCGTGAACCTCGCCTCGAAGACGAAGACGCTGCCGATCAAGTCGGTCGAGCTGATCCCCGACAACAACGTCGACCCGGAGAACCCCGACTACGGCGTGATTCGCGACCTGATCGCGACCTCCCTGGCCCCGCCGCCCTCCGCGACTCCCGCCCCTTAACCCCCGCGGTGATCGAGCTTGTCGAGATCCCTGTCCCGGTCTCGACAAGCTCGACCACCGGCCCGGTGATCGAGCCCCGGTGATCGAGCCTGTCGAGATCCCGCCCCCGGTGATCGAGCTTGTCGAGATCCCGCCCCCCGGTGATCGAGCTTGTCGAGATCCCGCCGTCCCTCCAAGTCCCTGTGCACAACTCAGGCGCCGAAAACGGCCAGCAGGCAGCACGTCGCCATGCCGTACATGTACATTCTCGAGTGCTCCGACGGATCGTTCTATGTCGGCAGCACCCGGGACCTCGAGCGCCGCCTCACCGAACACGGCGAGGGCGTGGGCGCTGAATACACAAGACGGCGCCGCCCAGTGCGTCTGGTGCACGTCGAGGAGTACTCGAGAATCACGGATGCCTTCGCCCGCGAGAAACAAGTGCAGTGCTGGGGCCGACCGAAGCGGATCGCGCTGATCGAGGGCCGCCTCGGCGACCTCCCGTCGCTGAGCAAGCCCGCGGCAGATCTGTGATCGAGCGTCGACAGATGATCGAGCCCGCCGGTGATCGAGCTTGTCGAGATCCAGCCCCGGTGATCGATCGGGGGTCTCGACAAGCTCGACCACCGGGCAAGCTCGACCACCGGGTGGCTCGACCAGCACGCGGCCAGCGAATCGCCCGGTGAAACACCCTGTTACTCAACCTCGAACCCCTACACTGTGAGCACGCTCTACGACAGAGCTGGATGCTTACCGGGGGGCGAGGCGCATCATTGTGCAGCAGAAATCCGCGCACCTGACGACGGTGCAGCAGCGTCTCGGGCATCAAGCTGAGGTCATCCCCTTTTCGCGGCCGATGAAAACTGCCAGGGAACTGTCTAACCTGGAACGCGTCCTCAACTCGGATCATGCCCACGGCGACGGGGTGTTCACCCGATCGGCCACCCGGCGGCTGCGGTCGCTGACGGGTGTCGGCCATGCCCTCCTGACCACGTCGTGCACTCACGCGTTGGAGATGGCCAGCCAGTTGCTCGGAATCGGGCCGGGCGACGAGGTCATTCTGCCGAGTTTCACCTTTCCGTCTGCCGCCAATGCCATCGCGATGACTGGTGCTCGCATCGTGTTCGTCGACATCGACCCTGAAACCGGCAACGTCGACCCGCAGCAAGTCGCTGAGGCGGTCGGACCGAACACCAAGGCGCTGTCGGTGATGCACTACGGCGGTGTTCCCGTTGACCTCGACGCCATCAGCGCCATCGGCGCGTTTCACGGGATCCCAGTCATCGAAGACAATGCGCACGGACTGGCCGTGCGGGTCGGCGAGCGCATGCTCGGCGGGATCGGCTCGCTGTCCACTCAGAGTTTTCACGACACCAAGAACGTGCACTGTGGTGAGGGTGGCGCGCTGCTGATCAACGATGCGAGTCTGGTCGAGAAAGCCGAAATCATCCGCGAGAAGGGCACGAATCGCTCCCAGTTCCTCCGCGGCGAGGTCGACAAGTACAGCTGGGTGGCGCTGGGCTCGAGCTACCTGATGAGCGAATTCAATGCTGCCGTGCTCGATTCTCAGCTGGACGAGTTCGAGTCGATCCAGGCGCGCCGCCTAGCCGTCTGGACTCGGTACAGCGCAGAACTCCAGGAGTGGGCAGGTGAAAGCGGCGTTCGCGTGATGAACCCGGCCCAGGGCATCCATGCTGCGCACCTCTTTTTCCTGGTGATGCCGGACTGGGAATCGCAGGCTCTGCTGATCGCGCACCTCAGACGATTCGGCGTCATGGCAACATTTCACTACGTGCCCTTGGATTCCAGCCCGGCCGGGCGGCGGTTCGGCCGGGTTCTCAGGCCACTCACACAGAGCGAAGATTTTTCACGACGCCTGGTGCGACTGCCGCTGTGGCCCGGCATGACGGATGATGAGGTGTCACGCGTCATCGCCGGTGTCACGTCGTACGAACGCTCGACAGCGAGCTGAGCATGAACGTGGCTGTGGACAACAGGGGGAAACGATGAGCGGCGCACAACGGGTTCTGGAAGCGATCAAGGCGGAGGGGTTGAAATCGGCTGTCTGGAGGAGCGCCAAGGTGCTGTCCACCCGGTACAACCCGTTTTCGCGCAAACCACTCGCCACCGTGTACCCGGATGAGGTCAGCGCGGTCGACTGGACGACAGCACGCGATTTCAATAGCGGAGCCATCGAGGGTCGCGACAGCGGGTATCGGGTTGCCTGGATCATCACCCCACCCGGTCGCACCAGCGGCGGACACCAGAATGCGTTCCGATTCATGGATTTCCTGGAGAAGGCCGGGCATCAGCTCACTGTCTACCTCTATTCACCGAGCAGGTACCCGGTGGTCAGCATCGAGGCCATTCTGGAAATGATGCGCGAAACCAGCGCGTACCCTGACCTCAAGGCCACGTTCCGGCTCTACGACCCGGAGCGGGGCTTCGATGCGGGGTACGACGCGCTTTTCGCCTCCGATTGGGAGAACGCGTACTCCGTCTACCGATACGAGGGAAACGCCAAGCGGTTCTACTTCGTTCAGGACTTTGAGCCTGCCTTCTTCGCGGCCGGAAGCGACTATGTCGTTGCCGAGAACACCTACCGGCTCGGATTCCACGGTTTTTCCGCCGGTCGTTGGCTGGCCCGGAAACTGCGGAGCGACTATGGAATGTCGTGCGATTACTACGACTATGCGGTCGACACCACCCGCTACCGGCATCTGAATTCCCAGCCACGCAACGAGATCCTGTTCTACGTGAGGCCACCGACACCTCGCCGAGCCACCGAATTTGGACTTCTCGCCCTGCGCGAGTTCCACCTGCTCCGACCGGACGTGACGATCAACCTCGTCGGTTGGGACATGTCGGGATTCGATGTGCCCTTCCCCTACGTGAACCACTCCGCCGTCGACATCTCGGCACTGAACGACATCTACAACCGCTGCGCCGCCGGGCTGGCGCTGTCGCTGACGAACATGTCCCTCGTCCCCATGGAGATCATGTCGAGCGGCGTCGTCCCGGTCGTCAACGATGCGCCGAACACGCACGGCTTCTTCGACAGCCCGCACATCGAGTATGTGCCCATGTCGCCGCGGGCCATTGCCGAACGGATCGTGCAGATTCTTGATCGACCGGATGCGTCCGCACACGCCGCGGTCATCGCACGCTCCGTAGAAGAGACGAAGTGGTCTGACCCCGGTTCGACATTCACCGAGGATTTCGCCACCGTCATGCGCACGTCGACGCACCAGGTCGCTGATGCCTCCTGACGCAACCGGCGACCCGACCGGCGACCCGACCGGCGAACCGACCAGTGTTCCAACCATTGACGCGACGATCGTCATCCCGACCCTGAACGGCGAAACCTACCTCGAAACCATTCTGAACGCCCTCGACAGGCAGGAGTTCGACGGAGAGTTCGAGGTGCTCGTCATCGACTCCGGGTCGAGTGACCGCACTCTCGACATCGTGCGCGCCCACGGCGGTGTTCGCCTGCACGAGATCCCCAACTCAGAATTCGGCCACGGCACCACGCGGAACCTTGGCGCGCGACTCGCGCGCGGTCGCAGCATCGCCTTTCTGACCCAGGATGCCGTTCCGTCGAGCACACACTGGCTCCGGGAGATCACCGCGCCGCTTGACCCTCAGGGACTCGACGCCGTCGCTGTCATGGGCAAGCAGGTTCCCCGGTCACGCTGCTTCCCGCTGCAGAAGTATGAAATTCAGGGCGTCTTCGCCCGGTTCGGTCCAGACTTCGGCACTACCGTCTTCACCCGCGGTGACCGGCAGCGCACCCCGGCAGAGCTGGATGCGTTGTCGTTTTACTCGGACGTGAACTCGGCGACCAGACGGGATTTCCTGCTGAACGTCATCCCCTATCAGGACGTGCCCTATTCGGAGGACATGGCGTTCGGTCGCGATGTCATCGACGCCGGGTACCGAAAGGTCTATGCGCCGCAGGCCTGTGTTGAGCATTCGAATGACCTGAGCCTGCGCGAGTACGGAATGCGGATCTTCGACGAGACGATCGCGCGACGGCGAGTGGGTCAGGTCGTGCCCAGGATCGGCCGGGTGCGGCAAGTGCTCTACACCGGCTACGGCGCCCTGCGGGACTCGGGACGAATCCTCCGTGACGGCGACTACGGGATCGGCCGCAAACTGTACTGGCTGATCGTCAATCCCGCGTTCCACCTGGTCAAATGGCAGAGCTACTACCGATCAATTCGCACGGGTCTCGACGACAGTGCGGCTATTGAGGCGGGCTCGCTGGAGCGGGAGCGGCTGCGCGCGGTTCGGCGCGCCGACGGGGCGTAAGGAAAGCGCGCAGGGTGGGCGACAGCGGTCCGCGCCTCCGGATCAGGCCGTGAGCAACGCCGACGAGTGTTGCCACCAGCTGCCGCACGCCCTGCGGGCCTGACACCATGGTCGTAATCGCGGGCGAGAACTCGCGCTTGATGGCCGAGAGCACCCAGCGGGGCTTGGATTTCGCGAACCTCAGGTAAAGATCGACGTTGTTGCGAGCGATGAAGTATCGGCGAATCGGGCCGTGGTACTCGTAGCTGACAGGCTGCCCGTGGCGTGAGAGGGGAATACCGAACAGTCGAAGCGGCACCCGCTCGCCCAAGGAATGACGGATGTCAGTGCCTGGGCCGACCGCGATGCGGTAGCCGTGCGTGGAGATCCGAAGGCAGAATTCGGTGTCGACGCAGTCAATGAACAGCTCTTCATCGAACAAGCCGCATTCGCGCAGGCACTCGGCGCTGATCAGGAAACCGGACTGGATGGCTTCCCGAACCAGGCCGAGCCCCTCCGCGGTCCAGGCCTCTGGGATCGAGGGAATCCCGTTGATGCGATCGGCGCACACCACTCCCAGACGAGTTTCTGCGGACGCCAGCTCGAAGGCGCCGAGGCAGTCCGCGACGTAGCCATCGGGGAGGGTGGTGTCCTGGTCCAGCGTGAGCACAAACTGCGCCCCGCGGTGCAGGGCGACCTGGATGCCGCTGTTGAGGGCCGCCGCAATGCCGCGATTGGACGGACTGCGGATGACCTCGTACCCGTGGGCCTCGACCTCGTCCAGGATCGCGTTCGAGTCCGTGGGGCTGCCGTCGTCGACGACGATCACGGAACCGACCTGGGCGCTGAGCGAATCCAGCCGCCAGGTCAATGACCGATCGGGGCGGAAGGTGGGCACGACAACGATTGTGCTGCTCATTTCGGCGGATCCACTTTCCCTGTCCTGCGTTCAGCCGCACTGAACGGAAGCCTGGCACGTTCCGTGCGCGTCCCTCGGAGCCCCGGGCGACAGAGCTACAGTAGTGTACGTCCGATATCGAGGGGAAACGATCGCGCCGTGACCGAGCCAAACCAGCAGTCGTGGTCCGCCCCAGAGGCCGAGGTGTCCGGCCAGGAGCGACTCATTTCCCTCGAGCGCCAGCTCGCTTTGATCGATCGCGTCATCGGCCTTGAGGCGCAGGTGGCTGAACTCGCCATCGCGGATTCGCTGACGCCGTCGGCCGAGTTGGCCGCGCAGCGACAGCTGGCCTTGATGCGCCAATCATCGGCCTGGCGGATGGGCCGTCTGGTGACGGCACCCATACGGGTAGCTCAGCGGATCGTGCGGCGCGGGCGCAGCGCGTGAGCCCACCGCGACTGTCCGTCGCACCGGCCGGGTCCGCCGAGGCGACATTCTCGGTGTTCGTGGCCGGGCAGGGGCGCTCGGTCGCCTCGATCACGGAGGCGGTGCGTTCGGTCGCCCGGCAAACGTGTGAAGTCTGGGACATCGTCTGCGTGATCGATGACGACAACGCTGCAGCGGTGCGCGCTGCGGTGATGACCCCGCTGGACACCGCTCAAGTGAAGATTGTGTCGCCGAACGGGGACGAGGCGGCAATCCTGAATCAGGCACTCGCTGAGATTCGCGGTGACTACCTTGTCTGGCTCGACGCGGCCGCCGCACTGAAGTCTGACGCGCTGGGCACGGTTGCCCAGGTGCTGAACCGATTCCCTGGCACGGGTCTCGTCTATGCAGACGACGAGCGCACGGCGGCAGGCCACGGTCGGGTGCGCACATCTCGCCCGGAGTTCTCTCCCGTGCGGTTGCGCTCTCAGGACTACCTCGGTCCGGTGCGTATCTTTAGCGCGTCGACCGTGCGCGCGATTGGCGGCTTCCGCACCGGCGTGAGCGAGGTACGCGGGTGGGACCTTGCGCTCCGCGCGACCGCGCACAAGATCCGCGTCATCCACATCCCTGACGTTCTGTGCGTTGTCGACGGGTCCTTGGCGCACCGCAGCGCGGCGGTGGCCGCGAACAGCGTGCGGGCGGTCGAGGACCACTTGCACTCGATAGGAATCGACGCCGTGGTTTCGGCCCAGCCAAGTGGCGTGCTCAACATCCGCTATCCGCTCCAGACCAAGCCGTTGGTGTCGATCCTCATCCCTACCCGGGGGAGTAGCGGTCGTGCACGGGGCAGGGACCGCACGTTCGTCGTAGAAGCGGTGCGCGGAATCATCGAGCGTTCGAGCTATCCGAACGTCGAATTCGTCGTTGTGGCCGACGATGAGACCCCGCAAAGTGTGATCGACGAGTTGGTTGCGCTTGCCGGTGAACGGCTGCGCCTGGTTCGATGGTCGAAGGCCTTCAACTTTTCCGGGAAAATGAATCGCGGAGCCGTGCACGCCCGGGGCGAGTATCTGCTGCTGCTCAATGACGACATCGACCTGATCACACCCGATTGGATCGAGACCATGCTGGGGCTCGTGCAGCAGCCTGGCATCGGATGTGCGGGCACCCTTCTCTTCTTCGACGACGGCACTATCCAGCATGGTGGACACCTGTACCGCGACGGCCATGCTGGGCACATCGCGCTCGGCTGGTCTCCCGGCGAGGACGACGCCCTAGGATCCCTCGCGGTCGACCGCGAGGTGTCCGGAGTGACCGCAGCGTGTGCGATTGTCTCTGCTGAGCTGTTTTGGAAAGTCGGCGGGTTCTCCACGCTCCTTCCCGGGAACTACAACGACGTCGACTTCGCGATGAAGATTCGCGCTGCCGGCGACTCGATCGTCTGGACGCCGCACGCTCGCCTCTTTCATTTCGAGTCGAAGTCCCGGGTCGCCACGATCGCTCCGTCGGAGCTGCAGGCCTTGCAGAGGCGCTGGGGGAACAGGCTCCAATTCGACCCCTATTGGCCCGAGTAGCGGGGGCTACAGGTCGGCGTGCAACTGCCAGACCCGCTCCGCGGCGTCGCGCCAACTGAAGGCCCGGGCCCGGTCGCTGCCGACGATGCTCAGCCGGCTCGCGAGGGCCTGATCGCCCAGGATTCGGTTCAGTGCGGCGCCGAGGCGTTCAGGATAGCCGCGGGCATCCTCGCGCTCCACAACCAGACCGGCCTCTCCGCCGGCCTCGACCAGCGCGGGGGCGTCGGAGTGGATCACCGGGGTACCCAGGTGGAAGGCCTGGATGATCGGGAGGGCGAAGCCCTCCTCGAGGCTCGGGAAGACGAGCACTGACGCCCGGGCGATGACCACGGCGAGCTGCTCGTCGGTGAGGCCGATCATCGACCGCACCCGGCCGGGCGCGAGGCCGGCCTCGTCGGCGACCGACGACAGGTCCAGCTCGCCCCACGAATCGGGCCCGACGACGATGAGCGGCAGGTCGGGGGCGCCGGGCAGGCCCAGAGCCGTGATCAGGGCGGTGACGCCCTTGCGGGGCTCCAGGGTGCCCACGGTCACGATGTACTCCGACGGCAGCGCCAGCGCGGCGGCCAGCGCCTCGGTGGCGGACGAGTTCGACGGCAGGCGGAAACCGCTGCCGACGCCGCCGCCGATGACCCGGATGCGATCGCCGAGGTCGACGATCTCGCCGAGCTGGGTGGCGACCGCGTGGCTGGGCACCACGACCGCGTCGGCGTGCTTGCGGGCGCGTTTCACCATGGCCTTGGTCCAGGCGACGGTCGTGGGGGTCAGGGCGTCCGGATGCGTCCACGCCAGAACGTCGTGCACGGTCACCGCGATCTGGGTGCCGTCGTTGACAATGCTGTGCTTGCGCAACGGAGCGAGCAGCCCGGGCGCATGGATCATCCCGGTTCCCGATCCACCCGCGAGGCCCAGCTGCCAGGCCGCCGCGAGTTCGCGCCGGGGGAGCGTCGTCTTGTGCAGGCTCGCCAGTCCGGGCAGTGCAGCTTCGAGCTCGGCGTAGTGCTCGGCCGAGCTCGCCGAAACGATGCCCTCAACCTCGCAGTTCGCAGGCGCGGTGGCGATGAGTGCCCGGGTCAGTTCCTCGGTGTAACGCCCGACCCCTCCGGGGACTGGTGCGACCATCTGGTCGACGATTACCCGCAGTGTGGTCATTTCTCCTCGAAGATCCCCTGGGCCGTGGCGTCGGCGAGGGCCTCGCGCCAGTCCCGCATCGGCGCGAGCCCGGCGGCCTGCCAGGCATCGTGCCCGAGCACGGAATACGCCGGGCGCGGTGCCGGACGAACGAACTGCGAGCTGTCGGTGGGCGTGACTCGAGCCGGATCGAGGCCCGCGCCGGCGAATACCGCCTGGGCGAAACCGAACCAACTGGTCACGCCCGAGTTGGTGCCGTGGTAAATACCGGCGGGCGCCTTCGCGTCGAGCAGCGCCACGATCTGCTTGGCCAGGTCGGCGGTCCAGGTGGGCTGGCCCACCTGGTCGTCGACGACGCTGAGCGTGTCCCGCGCCGCGGCGAGCTTCAGCATCGTCTTCGGGAAGTTCGGTCCGTGCTCTCCGTAGAGCCACGCGGTGCGCACGATGTAGCTCCCGGTCGGGTGCGTGGAGAGCACGAACGCCTCCCCGGCCGCCTTGGTGCGACCGTAGGCCGAGATCGGGTCGATCGGGGTGTCCTCGCCATAGGGCGTGGTCGCATTCCCGTCGAACACATAGTCGGTGGAGATCTGCACCAGCCGGGCACCGGTTGCGACGGCAGCCAGCGCCAGGTTGTGCGGGCCGGTCGCGTTGATCGCGTAGGCGGCGTCCTCGTTGGTCTCGGCGTCGTCGACCTTCGTGTACGCGGCCGCGTTGATGATCGCGTCGTAGCCATCGACGGCTTCGAGCACGGCGCTCAGGTCGGTGATGTCCAGATCGGCACGACCGAGCGCGGTCACGTCGCGGCCGGCCAGGGCGACCTGCAGGTCGCGGCCGAGCATCCCGGCGGCGCCGGTGATCAGATACTTCATGTGCTCCCCTAAACGTTAACTGCTAGACGGTGATGATTTCCGGACCGCCCAAGTCTGCCAGAACAGCGAAGTCCGTGTCTTGGGTGACGACGGGCAGCGAGTGAGCGAGAGCAATGGCGGCGATCCAGAGGTCATTGACATTCACCTTGCGCCCGGACTCGCTCACTGCCTGACGCAGGCGGCCCCAGTGGGCAGCAGCGGCGGTGTCGGCGGGTAGTGTCACGAGGCCCGACAGGGACTCGATGGTGGCGAGACGAACGGCACGCGTGTGCAGCGATGTCGCGGCGTGCACGCCGGCATAGAGCTCACCGTGGGTGATCGCGGAGACGAACTGCTGGTCTGGGAGCGCTGAAACATCGAGTTGACGGCCCTGTTCCTGGGCAATGAACACGCTTGTGTCGAGGAGTCCGCGACTGGGGGTCACTGGATGGGGCCGAGATCGTCGGTCGTGTCGTCCCAGAGGTCATGCGGGTGTGCCTCAGTGACCGGTTTTCCGGGTCTCAGCGCCAGGAATTCCTGCTTCGTGAGGAACAGCCGTGTGGGTGGGCGCACCGGAACCAGAGTCGCCGCGGGCACGCCGTTCACCGTGATCGTCACCTCTTCACCGTTTCGGGCGCGTTCAATGATCTCCGCAGTGTGATTGCGAAGATCTCGAACCGGAACAAGACTCATGAAACCAGTGTAGCCGCTTGTAGCACGCCGTAGGCGTTGAGGCCTAGCCGAGCTCCGCACGGGCCTTGAGCGGCTCCCACCAGGCGCGGTTCTCGCGGTACCACTGCACGACATCCGCGAGGCCCTTTTCGAAGGGAACCAGTGGGGCATAGCCGAGTTCGGCCTGAATCTTGGAAATGTCGACCGAGTAGCGCAGGTCGTGGCCGAGCCGGTCGGCGACCCGGTCGACGTAAGACCAATCCTTGCCGGTCGAGTCGAGAAGCAGCTGGGTGAGCTCCTTGTTGGTCAGCTCGGTGCCGCCGCCGATGTTGTAGATCTCGCCGGCGCGGCCGCCGACCAGCACCATGGCGATGGCGCGGGTGTGGTCGTCCACGTGCAGCCAATCACGGATGTTGTTGCCCTCGCCGTAGAGGGGAACGTGCTTGTCGTCGATCAGGTTCGTGACGAACAGAGGGATGACCTTTTCGGGGAAGTGGTAGGGCCCGTAGTTGTTCGAGCAGCGGGTGATCGAGATGTTCAGGCCGTGGGTGCGGTGGTAGCTGCGGGCGAGCAGGTCGCTGCCGGCCTTCGACGCCGAGTAGGGCGAGTTGGGCTCGAGCGCGCGCTCCTCGTTCCAGGAGCCTTCGGCGATGGAACCGTAGACCTCGTCGGTCGAGACGTGCACGAAACGCTGCAGGTCATGGCGAAGGGCCGCGTCGAGCAGCTGCTGCGTGCCGAGCACGTTCGTCTCGACGAAAATCGAGGCGTCGCGCACCGAGCGGTCCACGTGGGACTCGGCGGCGAAGTGCACGACGGCGTCGAGCGACGGGAACAGCGTGTCGAGCAGGGCGGCGTCGCGGATGTCGCCGTGCACGAACGAGTAGCGGGGGCTCTGTGCAATGGGAGCGAGGTTCTCGAGGTTTCCCGAGTAGGTGAGCGCGTCGAGAACGACGACTTCGGCGCCCTCGAGCCCGGGGTAGGCGTCTTCTAGGGTGCGTCGAACGAAGTTCGAGCCGATGAAACCGGCTCCGCCGGTGACGAGGATCTTCATATGGGGGTAACCGTTCCGTTGGTGTGAGGGCCTCCGCGATTCTATCGGAACCCGGTTGGCAGGTGGCAGAACATGCCGGTTCCCTCGGCTCTCTACGTCTTCCCGAGATCAAAGAGGGGTGAAATGGTAGCCTGCCTCAGGGAAGTAGTGGCTTTCCGAGCAGCGGCGCAGGAGGCCTCACACGTGAACGAAGTCCCACCCGGTTCCGATTTCCTGGATGAAGGAACCGTCCGACCGTCGGATTCCTGGATCAGCGACACCTCGTATTGGGTTCCGCGGCACCTGGTTGAGTCAGCGTGGTTGGAGCATGCTCCCTTCGCATTCTGGTTGGTGGACGCGATTCGGCCGGCAGCCATCGCCGAGCTCGGCACGCACAACGGCTTCTCCTATTTTGTCTTCTGCGAAACGATCGTTCGACTCGGCTTGCCGACTCGCACGTTCGCGCTTGACAGCTGGCAGGGTGACGATCAGGCCGGATTCTACGGTGCTGATGTCTATGAGAACGTGAGCACGATCAATAAAACGGACTACTCCGCCTTCTCGACCCTGCTGCGCGGCTATTTCGACGACAGCCTGGACTCGATTCCGGACGGTTCAATTGACCTCCTTCACATCGACGGACGCCATGGCTACGACGACGTGCGCCACGATTTCGAGGCGTGGCGCCCGAAACTCTCTGATCGCGGGGTCGTGATCTTCCACGACATCGCGGAGCACCAGGAGGGTTTCGGGGTGTGGCAATTCTGGGAAGAACTCGCTGTGCAATTCCCGTCGTTCGCTTTCGACCACGGTCACGGTCTCGGTGTGCTGGCAGTCGGCAGCAGAGTTCCTCCGCGCCTGCGTGCATTCTTCGACGCTGGCGTCGAAAACGCCGATCAAATCAAAGAGTTCTATCTGGGTCGCGGCCGCGCTGTCGCCAAGGAGTATCGCGTGAGTGTACAAGCTGCGGAGGTACCCGCATTGCAGGCAGAAGTTTCAGCATTGCGGAGTGAACTGCAGAATGCCGGGCTGCGAGTCGAGGAAAAAGAGCGGGAAATCGCACTTCACGAGAGCGAACGGTTGGGCCTTGTGGACCAGGTCAACAGCCTTCACCACAGCACCAGTTGGAGGCTTACCCGTCCGCTTCGGCTCGCGAGTGATCTAGTTCACCGTCGCCGTGACTGATCAACTCTCGTTTGCGATTCGGCTGGAACCCGGTTGAGAGACTGCATAGTCGAATCTTTCGGAATGGTTGCCCCGGGCGTCGCGGACGCCAATCGGCTGTCAGCGACGAGAACCACCAAAGTCCGTGTAACCCGCCCCAGACGCTCAGTCCGTCGCGTCTAGTCCTGGGCATCCGCGGGAGTTCCATATAATCCGAATCCATCGCATGCGGCGGGGGCATTGATGAGTGTGCGGAGGGACTTCGCATAGGGAGTAGCCTTGGCAAGCCGGGCGCTTTCGAGTCGTTGTGCCCTTTGAGGTTTTTGGGGAGACAATGAATCAGCCAGGCAGCACGCCGATTCCAGCAAAGTTGGAACCCAACTCCGGTGAGTCGGCACCTCCTCTGGCACCTCAGACTATTTCGGTCGTTATACCGGTTTACAAGGGCGAGCATTCACTTCCGGGCCTGATGCAGGAGCTTGAACCTCTGACTAGGGTGACGACATCGGCGGAGGGCGCGACGTTTCAGGTGGTCGAAGCCATCCTGGTCTACGACAATGGTCCTGACGGGTCCGCAGCTGTGATTCGATCTCTCGAAGCTGAGTACCCGTTTGTTCGAGTTATCTGGCTGAGCCGCAATTTCGGCCAACACTCGGCTACTCTCGCCGGGATGGCGTCGAGTCGATCCGATTGGATCGTGACGATGGACGAGGATGGTCAACACAATCCGACCGACATTGAGAAGCTTATTGATACGGCGCTCGATAGGAACTCCCCGCTCGTCTATGGCAAACCCAGCAATCCAGCTCCACATAGTAACTTTCGTAACGCGGCCTCGAAGCTTTCGAAGATACTCGTGTCTCGCCTGTCCTCAAGCAGTTCGATCACTGAGTTTCAGAGTTTTCGCCTGATTCTGGGCGAAATTGGACGTTCCGTCGCCGCGTATGCCGGGGTGGGCGTTTATCTGGACGTTGCGCTCGGCTGGATCGCGTCCTCCGTGGCGGCGGCAGACATTGAGCTTCGTGGTGGGAGCGAGCGGGCTTCGGGCTACACTACTCGATCCCTCTTCAGTCACTTCTGGCGTCTCATCCTCACGAGTGGGACGCGGGTGCTTCGGCTGGTCAGCATGCTGGGTGTCGTCGTTGCATTGGCCGGATTCATCCTGGGCATTTACTTCATCATTGAGGCGTTGATTGGCGGCGACCTTCCGGTCGGATACACCTCGACCATCACCGTCCTACTCTTCTCAACCGGTGCCATCCTCATCGCGCTGGGGGTCGTCGCGGAGTACGTTGGCGTAGCAGTCAACCTCGCGATGGGTAAACCGCTGTACCTGATCGTGAATGACCCTATCGACGGACCACTGGGCCGCTCTACCAACAACCACAAGTCCCTGCCTGTTTCCAGAAATGGCGTCCCTGTTTCGTGACAGGGCTAGACCATCGAAGAGTGGTACCGTTCAGTAGACAAGTTGGGGAGCCATGGCAAAGTGCCTTGTGATCGGCGGAAACGGCTTTCTTGGTTCCCATCTCGTAGATGAACTAGCGAGTCTTGGGCACGAGGTAGTCGCCTTTGATCGGTTCAGCATGGGCGTCACAACCTTCCGGCCGACAAGCGCCACCACTTACAAGGGCGATTTCCTGAACTCGAGAGACCTTGAGGAGTCGCTAGCAGGTCAGGATTTTGTCTTCCACTTTCTTTCAACGACGACTCCGGCGAGCGTGGAGAACGAACCTCGTCTTGATATTCGCACAAACGTCACCCAAACACTTGATCTTCTAGACCTTGCCGTGGCCGCACGCATCAAACGCGTATATTTTGCGTCATCCGGGGGCGCGGTTTACGGAGATCAAGGCAAGGCCGAGTACTCAGAACTTGACGCGACCCTTCCCATCTCGCCGTACGGCATCGGAAAGCTGACAATTGAGAACTACCTGAGGTACTATCGCAGACGGCACGGCCTAGACTCACTTGTTTTGCGCATCTCCAATCCATATGGGATTCGGCAACACGCCAACCGCAGGCAGGGTCTGATTCCGATCGCGCTGTCTCGTATCCTGGCTCGTCAGCCGCTACAACTCTTTGGTGACGGGACGATGGTTCGTGACTACGCCTACGCCCCGGATGTTGTCCGCAAAATCGGTCGACTGGTCGGGACGCGGACAGCGCACGACACCTACAACATCGGGAGCGGATTCGGTCACAGCGTCAACGAAGTGTTCGCGAGCATGCGTAAAGTCACTGGAATTGATTGCGAGATCGAACATCTGAAGGCGCCGGCTACCTTCGTGAAGAGCGTCGTCCTGAACACTGATCGTTACGATGCGGAACACGAGTCTTTCCTCGCGACGTCATTGGAGGAGGGAATCAGGCAAACCTGGGATGCGCTGTCGTTGGGCTGGCGTGTGGATGAGTCCACCCGGGTCCTGCAAGCCTGAGTAGGTTGCTGCTTCGACTCCGCGCGTTTCATACTTCTGTGAGGGTGTCGGGGACGCGACGGCGAAATGAGAAATAGCGATGGCCGAAGTAGCTCACTAGCGTCGTTGCGATCAGGATGATCGCCTGTGCTAGCAGCGGATCCACGTGCAGGATTTCAACCAATCCTGGTAGCGCAAGCGCATTTATCCCGATCGAGACGGCATACACTCCCACGAAACGGACGAAGTCCTTCAGCAGATGGCCCGCGACGGGAAAAACGAACCGTCGGTAAAGAAAGAACGCAAGAACAATAGCTCCCGCGTAGGACATGGCCAAGCTCGCCAAGTAGCCAAATGGAATGTTTGCAAATAGTAGCCCGTAAAGCCCAACGAACAGCAAGTAGCCGACGACGGTGTTTATCGCTCCGACCGCCAAGAACTTGAATCGTTGGTTGTTGAGAACACACGAGAAGATACTCTGATCCATTGACTGGCGCTTTCTGGGGCTGTTTCGACGGGCAATCAATAACTCTATCTGGGCCCATAAGACCTGGCCCAGAGCGGCAATGGGTTTTCACGACAACTCTCGCGGCATCCGCGACCGTCGTGCTCGGTCGGAACCCTGCGTGTGTGTTCGTTGGGCGGGGGTGTGCGGGTCCAGCGTGGAGGAGATCTAAGCTCTACTTATCGCAAACAGCGAAAAAGACGAAAGCCAGATTCTCTTCGGTTTCGCCGCTGACAGTCTCAGACCAAGGCTTTTTCTGACGGAGAATTCGTGTGCTCAATGTCGATTGAGCGCCCGGAGCACTCCGAGGTCCGGATAGAAATGACGTAAACATGAGAATCGACGCACTACTGCGTGGTTCCGGCATCAGAAGAACGAGCATCGTCTTCATCGTCAATGATCTCTATGTCAACAACATCCTGAGTCTCTACGAGGAATTGACGAAAGACTGGAGGTTCACGGTCTCGGTGATTGCGTGTGATCGCATCGGATACGATTTTTCCCCGGCGGTATCCAGCCAGGAGATCTCGACGCTTCTGAGCCGGCACGGAATCCATCACGACGTCGATCTCCACGTCGACCGGATACGAGAGCTGAAGCCTGACTACCTGTTCCTGTCGAACCCATATGACATGTTTATCAAGGAGGAATTTCACTCGGGCGAACTCGCTCGGATCGGCAAAGTTTTGCATATGTCCTATGGCACAGTTCTGATCCGCTGGGAGGGCGACTATCAGTTCCTTGCCGACAATCAGTTCCTGCTCAATGCGTATCGATTCTTCACGGAGTCGGCGTACTTGTTCCCCGATGACCCTAAGTTTCGGACAATTGGGTACCTCAAACTTGACGCGTACCAGTACTATGGGAGACCGCATGGCGCATTCCCGGGATTCTCTATTGCGTGGAAGCCGCGATGGACTGGCTACGCTGATTCCAGCCTCGCTACGTATATCGATTCCTTCGTGCGCATAGCGCAAGACCCGGATGTCACACTTAATTTGGTACTGCACCCTAACGTGATGGTCGCTTTGTCGCGCAATCCGGATGCGGAGCGTATTTCGGCATTGCTCGATGTTCTTTTCTCGATGCCCAACGTCAACGCGGTTTCAGGTCCCGACTTTCTCGACGCCGTTTTGGGATCTGATATCTTCGTCGGCGATGTCTCATCGACCCTCGCCGAGTTCCTATCCACGGAGAAGCCAATCGTTTGGACAAATCTCGCGGGCCTGGCGCTCAATGACCTCGGTCGACGGCTCGCAACTGCCTGCTACGCTGTGGACGGTTCGGATGGTGCCAACAGCCTCGAAACTGTCATCGCCCGAGTGAGGGCAGGAATCGACCCTTTGCAGGCATCCCGCTCCGGCCTATTCGAGAGGCTATTCGAGGGGCATCCGACCCGGTCGGTGGCCCTTCGCCTGAAGTCCCTGCTGCTTCGGGGGGCCTGACGGTCGGACCATAGACTCCTAAGGGACATGCCACCAGACTCCCATAGTCCTCGAAAACCCTGAGTGCGGTCCGCAGCCGTCGAGTGCACCCATCGCGACGCGGTAGGGGACCTAGCCCTCCGCCCCGTTTGGTAGACTCCACTGGTGCAGATCCGCGAGCTTTCTATCCCCGATTCCTACGAGATCACTCCCAAGCAGTTCAGCGACGGCCGCGGGGAGTTTCTCGAGTGGTTTCGTTCTGACCGACTTGAAGAGACGCTCGGGCACCGCCTCGAGATCGCTCAGGCCAATACGAGCGTGTCACGTCGCGGTTCCGTGCGGGGAATCCATTTCGCGGACGTTCCTCCGAGCCAGGCTAAGTACGTCACCGCCGTGCGCGGCGCCGTCCTCGATTACATCATCGATATCCGGGTAGGTTCCCCAACCTTCGGTCTGTGGGACAGCGTGCTCCTTGATGACACCGATCGGCGTGCTGTCTACATTGCCGAGGGCCTCGGCCATTGCTTCGTTGCGCTGACCGATGACGCCACCGTGAGCTACCTCGTAACCGCCCCTTTCAACCCGAGCCGCGAGCACGGCCTAAATCCGTTTGACGCGGATATCGGATTGGTCTTTCCACCCGAAGCCGGTGAACTCCTTCTTTCACCGAAAGATTCCGATGCTCCCAGCCTGGCTGAGGCATCCGCGAGCGGCTTGCTGCCAACGTGGGCTGCTGCCCGCGCTCACTACGCTGAACTCAACGAACGGAAGTAGAACCCATGCGCGGAATCATTCTCGCCGGCGGGTCCGGTACGCGTCTGTGGCCGATCACGAAGGCCATCTCCAAGCAATTGATGCCGATCTATGACAAGCCGATGATTTACTACCCGTTGTCGACACTCATGATGGCCGACATCAAAGAGATTCTGATTATCACGACGCCTGAATACAATGATCAATTCAAGGCGCTGCTGGGCAACGGTTCTGATCTCGGCATTCGCATCGAGTACGCCATTCAGGAGTCCCCGGACGGTCTCGCGCAGGCATTCATAATCGGTGAGGAGTTTATCGGTGACGAATCCGTTGCGCTCGTGCTCGGCGACAATATCTTTCACGGCGCGGGTCTGGGCTCCGCACTCCGTGGAAACGCGAACCTTGAGGGCGCACGAATCTTCGCGTATCACGTGTCGAACCCGCACGCCTACGGGGTCGTGGAGTTCGACGAATCAATGACTGCGCTGTCGATTGAGGAGAAGCCAGCGACTCCCAAGAGCAATTATGCTGTGCCCGGCCTCTATTTCTATGACAACCGCGTTGTTGAAATTGCGAAGACTATCGAGCCCTCCGCGCGCGGAGAGCTCGAAATCTCCACGATCAATGAACGTTATCTGCAACAGGGCGACCTGCATGTGCAGGTCCTCGACCGCGGCACGGCGTGGCTGGACACCGGCACATTCGAATCTATGATGCAGGCGTCAGAGTACGTGCGCGTGATCGAAGATCGCCAGGGCTTCAAGGTCGGCTGCATCGAAGAAATCGCTTGGCGCGCCGGGTGGATTGACGATGCGCAGCTTGCGAAGCTAGCCGCGCCCTTGGTCAAGAGCGGTTACGGCTCCTATCTCGAAACGCTCGTCTGAGAGGGCTAGGACAGGCGGGTTCGAGCCGGAGGATCGCTAATTACCACTGCCCGCGACTTCGGAGCGCGCGCCGGGTTGAAATCTACCGCGCCGGTCGCGGGACTGCTCGCCAGCTCGGATACGCATTCAATGCTCGGTTAGATCCTCTGTGCCCGTTCACCACCGGTGTCAACAGTGTTGGCCCGACGTATTCGACTTGGGGCGGCTGCCGGAGGTCGCTCAGGGGCGCCTGTCGTGATCGAGATTTGGCGACGCTGTCCGAAGGATTGTCAGAGCCCCATCCGAAGTGGACGGTTTCTGATGATTGCCTATCGGTGCGGTTGTTCGACGGCCTCGGAGGATAAGCAACAACATCGGTGCCAGTAGACCAATTAGTTTGATTGGTATGAGATACCGGACTTCAATGTGTGCGATTGCGAATGGTGCAAGCAGCCCTACAGCGAGGACTGGAACAATGAGAAGTGCCCATTGTCCCCTGCGCGCCAAAACGATCGCCACACCTGCAGCAATGCCCAAAAGTATGAGGTAGAAAATACCCTGCGGTGGATTGAGGCCGTCAGATGCGGATTGGCTGACCGTGCCCTTTGAGTAGTCTGTGTCCACGTGGGCGTAGGACGCCATCTCGTCCCCGAACCATTGCTTAGGAAGGAAGTATGCGCGGTTGCCGACATATGAAGCAGGGTAGGTGAGGACCGAAACGACGAGAGCGTTTCGAAGTTCGTCTGCAGACGCCGGGTGGCCTGCGGCCTTGTCATCCCGGAAGCGGGCGCACGTGACGGGGTCGATTGAGCATCCAAGGGCTGATCCACTGCTGAGCAGCCATTCCGGGACGTCCTCAGTGGTCGGATCCTGCCATGCGTATTCGTAGAAGAGCGATTCGGTCGTGACTAACTGTGACCGACCCATCGTTTGCTGAACGAAAGTGAGGTATGGCTGCATGAGCAGGAGCATGCTGAGACTCGCGGCCACCAGCATTGCTGCTTGCGAACTGATATCGCCGCGCTGAGGCTGGTGTCGGCGTCGCGCTACTAGTGCGATGATCACGACAAGTACTGCTGTGGCACTGATCGCCCAAGGCGCCAGCAGATAGGACGAACGGAGAAAGATCGCACCAGCGAATGCGACGCCAGCGAGGATTCCATCTCGGATCCACACGCTCAGTAGTCCACCAACTCGAACCCTGTCTACGATTAACGCCAGGCCGAGGAGGAAGAACCCCGTGGCGAGCCCATCGGCGTACATGAGGCCCTCGTCGAACATCCACGATTGGAATGGAGAAGTACCCAAGATCAGGACTTCAATGGACAGAACAACGGCCAACAACTTCAGTCCTGTGATGAATGGTCGCGTCAGGACGGAGAGAACGGCGCTCCAGATCAGAGCCGTGATAAGCCCGATAGTAACTCCGAAGGAAATCGGCGACAGCCGCAAGACGAGCGCGTCCAGCCAGACCATTCCCGGCGGCCAAAGATTGTAGACCCACTGCCATTCAGGAAGGATCCGGCCGTTGGCTACAAGATTTTGGGCAGCCTGCAGATATGACCCCGCATCCGAGAAGCCGAAGATTTGGGCCATGCGAGCGGGAGCCAGCTGCATGGTGAAGTTGCCGTGAGCAGTGTTAACCCCTTGGAAAAAGCTGATGATCATCAGGAGCGTGAACTGCGCTATCCAGTTGACGACCGCGAGTCGCAGCGGGGTCGGTTGGAGTTGCCTCATCACAAAGCGACGCAAGCCTGTTCCGCCCAGTTCGGGGACAGTCGTGGTCATCGCAGCCATCCTGAAAGGAGGGAAATCGCGATATAGGCCAGCCCTAACAGTAAGAGTGCGGGAGCGAGTGTCTTTGCGGTTTTCACGAGGTGATCACCTGACTGCTTGACGTCTGGTCAAGGACGAGGGCGTAGAAGCCGATACCTCATGGTCTGGGACTTCAAGGAGGGACCGCAGCGTCCTCCGCAATGTTGATTCGAATTCTCCAGGAGAGATACTGAAGTCTGAATGAAGCCAATTGTTGCGATTGTCGCTCTTCGATAGCTTTGTGCTGCCCGGACCTGTCAGATACGTGAAGTCAACTCCCACGATGCTGGCGATCGCTGCCGGAAGCACGAAATCGCCAAGGCCGTCGGAGGTCAGGGCCAGAATGCGACTTCCGGGGGACATGAGTAGGTAGTTGGCCATGACTGCTCCGCTCGCGCCGACAAGCAGGGACGCGGACGAGAAGAGCGCGACCTGCTCCGACCAGGACATTGCGCCGGGATCTAGGACTTCAAGACCGTGTCGGGCGGCGATCTTGGCGAGAACGGCCTCATTCAGAAGGCCGCGATGGCTGGACTGGCGGCGCAGGAATACATGTCGCGAAGGAAGAGCAGCACCCGAGTTGAGCCCGAGTTTGTCGCGAATTGCCAGAAGTGGGGCAGGGTTCATGCAGAGGCCCTCGGACCAAGGGACGCGCGTCGTATCGAGAATCTGAACGGGCGGCGCGACAACGTGCAGGAGTTCAACGGGATAGGCCAGAGACGGATCCAGGACGACTATGGACCGATCCGTCAGGGACCTAAGCGCATCAAGCCCACTCGGTGGTGTTCGCGAACTGACGATGAATGGAACGTCAGGTCCGAGAGTGCCCTCGAGCTGCATCACTCGCGGCAGGTACTCGATCAGCCAGTGATACCAGTTTGAGTCGTTGCGTCCTGAAAGGAGAATCCCCTCCGGAACGAATTCGTCTGCCAGGGGCCGCCTGCGCAAGAGGGCGACGTCGGGGTGAGTCCGGCTGCCGAAGACCGTCTCCCATTGACCAGCGACGAAATCGAGACTCGGGTCCGCAGAGGTCTCGAAATTGATAAGGGAGTCGCCCACAGTGACCGTTCCCCCATCCTGGACCAGGGCGTCCTTGAGATGCAGCCAGTCTTCGCTTGGAGACGCCATAGTTCGAGCGCCGGGGACCGAGTGAAGGGTTTTGCTGCGACGCACGAACTCGGGCACGCGCGTTCCGGTTCCCGCGCTGGGTGCCGCCGTGCGATTTGGCCGCTCAACGGTGACCGGCACCAGGTCCGAGACGAATTCCCCTTGCCCTCCAAGCGCGACCAAGTTGAACCTATCCGCCCAAGACGCGTCTGATGGGTAGATCGACAGCACCTTGAGCGCGTCAGCCGCCAGGAATTGACCGTAGTCGGAATCAACCAACTCGAGCATCTCTTTCGGAGCATGATGGACGATGGCTGCCAACCATGTGCTTCTTTCTGAGGTCACTCCCCGCGGGGACTTCATCAGGTAGTCCACGTATCCGAACGGAGGCGTGGCTGTCTCGGTCGCATTGTGGACCGTGACGCGGAGCCCCGGGTAGCCGTTGCTCATCCGTTCCGCTACGTCCACGTTTGATGCCGGTAGCGAGAAGATGCGGGCGTCGGGTGCCACGACTCCCAGAACGAATGGGTTGAGAGCGTCCTCGGAGTGAGCTTCAATTCGGAATCCCAACGGCTGTCCCCCGGCGGAGTCACCAGTGACGACGTCCTTTCTGTCTTCGCGCTTGAGGACGATGTGGTAGCCGGGATTCATTCGCCGGAGCGTCCTAATGCTGAGCTTGTAGCCGGAATGACCGGACAGCCATCCGGCGATTATGACGTCGTGGATTGGCGAGGCCACATGAGTATCAACGCGGTGGTCAAGCGCGCGCAAGAACGAAGCGCTCTCACCGAGTAGCGCGTAGTTGTGGGTGCGCCAAAATTCGTGAATCGGCGCCAGCGCAGCTTTCTCCAGGGAGGTAAACCTACGGATCGCGCGCTTTACGCTCGTCATGATCCGATCAACTCGATGCCGTGGCCGTCTGCCCGCATGCGAAACTCGTCTCGTGTGTCGCGGCAGAGCCACCGTCCGTCGGAGACAAGCTCAAGCTTTTCACCCGTGCGCCCGACCCAGCCGATTTGTCGGGCGGGAACCCCCGCCACGATAGCGAAGGGCAGCACGTCGGCTACGACGACTGCACCCGCGGCCACTGTGGCCCACTCTGCGATCGTAACCGGGGCGACGCACACGGCACCGGCGCCGATGGCGGCCCCATACTCGATGGTCACCCCCACCGGCGTCCAGTCCGCCGCGGTCTTGACCTCTCCATTGGGCCGGATGGCCCGGGGGTGCCTGTCATTCGTCAAAACGACGCGCGGTCCGATGAAGACTCCGTTGCCGACGACTGCAGGCTCATAGATGAGTGCGCCATTCTGAATCTTGCAGTCTTCGCCGATTATGGCGCCCGGTCCGACGTAGACACCTTGACCGAGGCTCGTCCGTGCGCCGATGTGGGCAGAATCTCTGACATGAGTTCCCGCCCACGCCACGACCGACTCGTGGACGGTAGCGCCGGCGTCGATCAAGGCCTCGTGATGGATTGCCATTCTTATCTTTCTCTTGGGTTCACGGTTTTCGTTTGGCTGAAATGCGGTCTGCCGCCCGAAATCCTCCGATGGCGCGGCTGACATCCTCAAGATTGCCGTGGTCCGAAAGGATGGCAAGTCTGGACAGGTCGCTGAGTTCGAGGCCGAGTCGCTCGAAGCGCGCGATTGCGTCCCACTCTCCGGCGGCCTCGAACAGGAACGCCACCCCATGTCGCAATTGAAGTTTGTCGCCGTGTGCAAGCTGGATTATGGCGACCTTCTCCTGATTCGAAAGCGTATCGAATCTAACCAGATCGAGGGCGAGGTGCGCCGCCAGCCTTCGGATTGTTGCCTCATTCGCGTTGTTCAGGAAGCGATTCCGGATGAAGTCCATTTCGGCGGAAACTCTACGTTGCTTGGGCGAATCCAGATCAACATAGTCACGTGAGAGGTTGAAAGCGTGCTTTCTGTATTCCACGACGGGATGATCGATATAAGCGAATCGCCCCTCGGACGCGAGACGGAGCCACAAGTCGTAGTCCTGAAGCAGGTCCAAACCGCCCCTAAATCCGCCCACTCGCACATAGTCAGAGCGGCGCACCGCAACAGCCGGTGCGCAAATATAGTTCGTTACAAAGAACAGAAAATTTAGCGGATCGAAGCCTCCGCTTCCGACCGAGAACTCACTGCCCAGCGACGCCGGTAACCTGGCTCCACGCGCGTCGATCACTCTCGGCAGGCTGTAGGTCAGGGAAACGGAGGGATCTGACAGTGCCTGGACTTGACGGTCTGCGCGGCCCGCCAGGGAGCGGTCATCGCCACCCTGGATGAGAAGGATCTCGGCCGAGGATGCGGCCACGGCCCGGTTGTATGACCTGGAGACACCAAGCTGAACGTCGTTGTAGATCACAATCAAGTTGGGAACAGCGAGGGCAGCAAGAACGTCTTGCGTATTGTCCATTGACGCGTCGTCGACGACGATGACTTCGTCGACCTGTTCGGCCAGACTCAACACGGCCTCTGAAATGTACTTTTCCTGATTGAACGCAGCAATGACGCCAGCGGTAGTCACTCGACTCACCATGGGCCAATGCCCTCTCTGCCGGGTAGAAGCCTCAGCACGCCTGGATCGACAAAGCCCTCCACAAGCTCAACCAGGGTGGGTTCGACGACCACGAGCGTCCGACTCTGAATGACAGGTAACCACGCAGCCAGCCCCTGCGGTCCGAGAATGCACAACGCTGCTCCGGCTTCGAGTGCGCGCCTGAACCTGGCATCGTTCACCTGCCCGTGAGCCTGGGGAATCACGATTGCGACCTGCCACAAATCCGTGTCTGAGGACCAATCCCACTCGGCCACATGAATTTCCGGTCGAGATTCGCCCTCGAACGAGAGCTCCCCGCTGACCACCCGAGTTTGAACGCCGTACTCGAGGACTCTGACATTCGGCAGTTCGCTGACGATCGCTTTCAGCGCGATCGCCTGCTCTGCGCTGTGGGGCGCAAGGACGAGATGACCACAACGATTCATCGCGACCACACGAAGTTCTGCGTTTGACATCGGTCCCGTCAACCAGACCAGCGAGTCAGCGGTCGACCGTGACCCTGCCGCGATGCTGGCGAACTCCGATGGAAGTCGAATCACAGACGAATCGGGACTCATGGTCACAGAGGCCGTGGACCGGATTTCGTGGTCGTGTGCGCCGAGGAAGAAGCCAGGCACAACCGTGTACTCAGTTTGATCGCCGAAAGTTGGATCCTCGGCCTCCTTTGTCTTCCAGTAGCGGATGGAGGAAAGGCGCGAGCGAGGTTCATTCGTAGAAAGGAGAAGAGTACTTGCCAACATTCGCGACCTGGCTTCGGAATCCGAGGAGGCATCCACGATCATAAGCCTGCGGCTTACCCAGCGACTGGTCAGGTGGCTCTGCACGATCTGAAGCAGCGGATTCGACTGGCCGTCCCAATTTCCGTAGAGAACGAACTTCTGACAATCCACGTAGGGGCTTGTATCAAAGACCCAGAGTTTAGGCGACATCAGGTATTCGTCAATAACCTCTCCACGGCTGACTCCAGATATGGACATTGCGAGATAGCTGCTGTCGATCAGTGGGTGAGGCGAACGGCCCTCAGCACGGCCGTGCACATGATAGTGCAGCCACGGGGAAACGCCGGCGGAAGCCACATCCGGGTTGGCGCCGTCATAGTACTGCGAGGAAAAGAGCGGATGCCAATCAACCTGCCGCGCCAAAACCCCATCGGCAGCGTTGGAGAGCAATGATCGTGCACCCAACGGGCTGGTGTCGGCAGCAGGCGCATCGAGGAGAAAGCCCTCAGGGAACTCAGAAAGTCGAGACGCGTTCAGGATCCGGAAGAGAGCATCAACCCTAACCTCGGGATAACTGGTGGTCAGTTCACGGCGAAGACTCCGAAGGCAGTCCATCTCACGATCGTGCGAACGCTGCGCGGAGCGCGCAACCAAGTCGCCGACCAGGCGCACTGCGGCATTGCTGATTCTCACGAATTCCCCACGACAAGCAAAGTTCGGCTCTTGACAGAGTACATCGTTCGTGGAATAAACGAGCGAAGCCCCAATTGAGGCATCGAAGAGACTGTTACAGTTTCAAAATGACTGACTTGGAATCTCCAACGCTTGT
Organism: Cryobacterium mannosilyticum; assembly: GCF_004402705.1. Lineage (NCBI taxonomy): Bacteria > Bacillati > Actinomycetota > Actinomycetes > Micrococcales > Microbacteriaceae > Cryobacterium > Cryobacterium mannosilyticum. The sequence goes on from NZ_SOFM01000043.1 coordinate 81,707, forward strand.
TGACGTGACCGCAGCGGATTGGGCCACACCAACGCTCATCGATGTACCTGAGGTGCGCGATGAACTAGGGGCGCTAGGCGTTGTGGAAAAGGACTCTCCATTTCCTTTTCCAGTCAAGCGCGTCTACTTTCTCTACGATGTGCCATCGAACGCGGTTCGCGGATCGCACGCGCACAAGGATCTCTATCAGCTGATAGTGGCCGTGTCCGGGAGCTTCCAGGTGGACCTGGACGACGGATTCACAAAGAGCAGGTTCGTGCTCAACAGCCCCAACAAGGGGCTTACAATCCCTCCGGGATACTGGCGAACTCTGCGGGACTTCTCCGCCGGCTCTGCAGCGTTAGTCTTCGCATCAGAGGAATACAACCCCGGTGACTACATTCGGGACTACGACGAGTTCGTGAAGTGGACCACTGCATGATCAGTGTGCCTTTCTTCGATCTCGGAAAACTCACCCGTTCCCAGACCGTTGACCTTCATGCCTGCCTCGATGAGGTTCTCGACGGTGGGTACTTCGTGGGCGGGCCGCTGACGCAACGATTTGAGGCCGAGTTCGCAAACTTCGTGGGGGCAGAGCATTGTGTTGGCACGGGCAATGGACTCGATTCAATTCGTTTGATTCTAGAGGCGTACGGAGTGGGGCCAGGGGATGAAGTCATCGTTCCCGCGTTTACGTTCTACGCGACATGGCTAGGTGTCACTCAGACGGGTGCCATTCCTGTCCCTGTGGACGTCAGCCCGGCGACCGCAAACCTCGACCCGACTCGCATCGAGCAGGCGATAACCGGCCGGACCAAGGCAATCATTGCCGTTCACCTGTATGGGCAGGCAGCTGACCTCTCGTCGATCATGCGAGTTGCGAAGGAGCACGGCCTCATTGTCGTCGAGGATGCCGCGCAAAGCCACGGCGCAGTTTCCAATGCGGGCGTCACTGGGGCAGTCGGCGATGCCGCGGCATTTTCTTTCTACCCCACGAAGAATTTGGGTGCGCTCGGGGACGCCGGATGCGTGACTACTTCCGATGCCAACGTCGCGGCGCGCATCCGTAGTCGACGGTCGTACGGCCAGGGAATGGCGAAGTACGATCACATCGACACTGGATGGAACTCGAGGCTCGATCCGCTGCAAGCAGCGTTTCTCTCGTACCACCTTCGGAGTCTTGATCTATGGACCCAAACGCGACGAGAAATCGCCGGCGCCTATTACGAGGCCCTCGGAGGACGAACCGGGTCAGTGATTGGCCCGCTCAACCTCCTGGACAGTGTGTGGCATCATTTCGTCGTCAAGGCTAGCAACAGGGCCGCGCTGCAGGACTACCTGGCACTGAACGGTGTCGCGTCGGATGCCCACTATCCTTATGCGGTTCATGAACTTGCGCCGATGAGGGCACTGCTATCTGAGGAAGGCCTTGCCGGCGTCTTCCCGGCCGCCGTCGCGCTTTCTCAGCAGGTGACGAGTCTTCCGATGGGACCTTGGATGTCCTCCGAACAAATTGATCATGTCGCTGCGGTGCTCCGCGAAATTCCGGACCGGCTGCTCACGGTATAAGTGTGTCGCGGGCCTTGATTCGTCACCCACACGACGGTGCGACTATGGTTGAAGCACCATTCGGGGGGTGTGGAACCGGAAGGAACCCCCAGCTACTTGTCCCAATCCACTGCGAAGGCCAGCGTCCTTCTTGTTGGCGCTTATGAGCGCGATAATTTCGGGGACCTGCTGTTTTACCAACTTACGAAGGACTACTTAGAGGGCAGTTACCTAGCTGCCGGTTCCGTCATCGGCGCGGACATGAGACCTCTCCTGGGGACCAGGGTCTACCCTCACAGCGATTTACTGGCCGCTCGGGCGTGGGATCTGGTCTGGGTCGTCGGAGGGGAGATCGGTGGCGTCGACACTGAAGGGGCGCTCGCCATGTCCCTCACGGAAGCCGACGGCTCCATTTTCGATCAGTCTGGGAAACGGGGGAAGGGTGTCATCGCAGAATTCCTCTCTGGTGCTTCGGCTCAATCTCCGGCGTATTTTCCGCCTGTCGCGAATTTTCCTCTGAATACCCACACGCCTGTTGTCATGAATTCGATCGGCTTGAGCAACCTCTTCGAGACCGAACCTGGTTCTGAGCACGGGGATGCCGCACACGCAGCAATCCGTAACGCGGCCGCCGTGGTCGTGCGTGATACGGCGTCCCAGAGATTCGCGGCCAGCATCGGCAAGACAGCGACGCTCTCTCCCGACATGGTCCACGCGATCAGCCTGAGGCATCCGGAGATTGCGCAGAGAAGGCTCAATGCTGAGCCGTACTTCGTCTTCCAGGCCAATGCCCATTTGATCCAACTTCATGGCGCGGAGGCCATTGCACGATCTATTGCGCGCGTGGCCAGAGCGACCAACCTTCGTCCGGCGTTCTTCCTGGCCGGTACGGCGCGCCACCACGACCGGTCCGACCAATACGACGAGGTCAAGTCAGTGTTGGCGGTCATCGCTCCCGAGATCCCGACTGTGGGAATCACCACGCGGGATCCCATGCTTTTGGCCTCCTACATAGCCCGCTCCAGAATGTGGATCGGTTCATCTCTCCACGGGCGCATAATCGCCGGCTCATTCGGGCTACCACGTGTGAGTCTCGAAAACCGCAAGGTGTCGAAGTATGCGGCCACGTGGGACCCGGCGTTCCCCATGGATGTTTCCTTCGACGATTTGCCTGAAGCCGTAGTAGAGGCATTTACGTCCTCCCGACTGCCCCGGAACGCGCAAGACTCACGAGATTGCGCCAACGCCGCGGATCAGCAGACACAAGCGCTGGTAGAGACCTTCCGATGAACGATTTCGACAAGGATGTTGTTCTCTTGCATCAGCTTGATCGACAGCGTGCCTCGATGCTCGAGGCCGTCGAAACCTATGAGGGCCTCCTTGAACGTATGGGCGCTCGGGTACAGGGCCTGGTCGGCCAGGTTGAGGAGGAACGGGAGAACTGTCGCATGCTTGAGGCTGACCGCGATGATGCGTGCGCCCGGCTGGTGCAAGCGAGCACGGAGGTGGAGCGCTTGAAGGCGGTCGTTGCCGAGATGCGAACGAGCCGGTCCTGGCGCATTACAGCTCCGATTCGACGACTATCCGACGTCGCGTGGCGGTCAAAGACGCTCTAGCGAGTGGCCCGGCGTTCGGCGATTCGAGATCGAATCGCCAGGCCGGCGCTGAGCACCACTCGGACAGGCAACAAAAGCGGGCCCGCATACTTACGCGATAGGAACCGACGAGCGCTCACGTGATGTGCCCGCACCATTCGGGCGGAGTCGCCGTCGGTGGAATGGGCGCCAGTGTGCACAACGACGGCGGACGGTTCGTACACGCTCCGGAGGCCAAGTTTGCCGATTCTGTACCCTAGGTCGACGTCCTCGAAGTACATGAAGTACCCCTCGTCGAAACCGGCCAAATCATCAAGAACCCGGCGTCGGACAGCTAAAAAGGCACCGGACAGCCAACCGGCATCACGACGTGAGGTCGGAATATTGCTTTCTCTCCGATAGCGCCGAGACCAGGGATTAGTGGGCCAAACGTCCGCGAAGAGCGCATGGCCGACTCCCGTCGTGAGTGACGGAATTGTGCGCGCCGAGGGATACACCTCGCCATCAGCGGAGAGGATCCGCGGGCCAACGGCAGCAATGGTTTCGTCGTCGCACACGCTGTTCAGGAGCACATCGATTGCGCCGGGGTTGACGGTCACGTCGGGATTGCTGATGACGACCCACTCAATCTCTGCAGGGAGGGCTCTGACAGCTGCGTTGATCGCTCCGCCGTAGCCACGATTCGATGGCAACGCCAAATAAATGGCACCGGCCTTCTTGGCCATCGCGGCGATCACGCTCGATTTGCCGAGTGGTTTGTTATCTGCGACGACGATATGCAGTGGATTCACAGATGCCGTCATCAGGGACGACAGGAAGGGCCCGATCACATCGTCCGAGCCGTAACTCACGGTGACGACTGCCACGTGGGAGGCATCGAGAGCTGGGTTCAAGGGGGTGGCCACACGTTTCGCAAGCATAGTTCTAGGCTAGATTAGTCTGCGGCCATCCAATCGGCCGCTCAGTGAGGTTACATGCGATACCTGAATGAAGTTCTCGCTTCTCGAGAACTTCTGGCAAATCTCACCCTGCGTGAGATCCGAGGCCAGTACAAACGCACTATTTTTGGGCAGCTTTGGTCCTTGGCTAATCCGCTTGCGTCGATGCTGGTTTACACGATTGTGTTCGCGTTCATCCTTCGAGTTAAACCTGAAGCCGGTGACCCGAGCGGACTCGACGTCTTTGCCGTTTGGCTCCTCTGCGGGCTACTACCGTGGTCCTTCTTCTCAAACGTCGTGCAACAAGGCATGGGCTCGATCATCGGGAACGCCGGTCTCGTGCAGAAGGTCTACTTCACCCGGATTGTCCTCCCGCTGTCAAAAGTGGGCTCTGTCGGCTACAACTGGCTGTTCGAGATGGGCGTGCTCGTCGTGGTTCTGGCTCTGAGCGGTTCCTTTATCTGGCCCTGGATTCCGCTCACCCTCGTCATGATGGTGCTGCTGGCAATCTTCGCGGCCGGGCTCTCACTCATGCTCGCCGTGGCGAATGTGCACTTCAGGGACACTCAGTACTTCGTGTCAATTCTCATGCAGATCTGGATGTACCTGACCCCCATCATCTATCCGATCAGTCTCGTAGAAGTGCAATCGAAAGCTCATGGCGGCCTCTTTGGCACTCAAATTACCTTGCTCGACGTCTATCAGATCAACCCTCTTGAACGATTCGTCTCCGTGTTCAGACAGATAATGTACGACAATCGGTTGCCCGACCTGCAAGATGTGCTCCTGGCCGCCATTTGGGCATTTGGGGCATTCGTCGTTGGTGTCTGGGTGTTCCGACGGAGCGAGAAGGGTCTGGCTGAAGCGCTATGAATGAAATCGCAGTCAATGTTGAGCATGTCAGCAAGAAATTTCGGCTTTACCACGAGCGTAACCAGTCGATCAAGTCGGCGATCATGCGTGGCCGCCGTTCCGTGCATGAGGACTTCTGGGCGCTCAAAGATGTGACTTTTGACGTGCCCACAGGGTCCACTTTTGGACTCATCGGCAGCAATGGTTCTGGAAAGTCCACTCTGCTGAAGTGCTTGGCAAAGATCTACTATCCGGAAAAGGGGACGATCGGCTACCGGGGCCGGATTGCCGCACTGCTGGAGGTAGGTTCAGGGTTCCACCCGGAGTTGTCCGGTCGCGAGAATGTGTTCTTGAACGGTTCGATTCTTGGGATGTCAAAGAAGGAAATCACCCGCAAGTTCGACGAGATCGTGGACTTCTCCGGTGTTGAACAGTTCATCGACCAGCCTGTCAAAAACTACTCGTCTGGCATGTACGTGCGCCTTGGCTTCGCGATCGCCATCAATGTCGACCCGGACGTGCTCGTTGTCGACGAAGTGCTTTCCGTCGGTGACGCCGACTTCCAGGACAAGTGTCGTCAGAAATTTGTGGACTTCAAGAACGCTGGCAAGACTGTCGTGCTGGTCAGCCACTCCATGAGCCAGGTGCAGGACATGTGTGACCACGCGGCCTGGTTGCGCCATGGCGAGCTCGTCATGAGGGGCGACGCGAAACCGACGATCCAGGCATATCTGGATTCGCTTCAGAGCGGTGCGCGGGAATAGCGTGTGGCTTCCCTCTCAAACGTCAAGAATTTAGGGTCTGTGATGGGCCGGAAAATGCGAGGTATTTCTATGAAGAAGCGGCGTTCAGGTGTGGTGTCGGTCGTGCTGGTCAATTTCCGGGGAACGGAAGACACACTCGAGTGCATCGAGGGCCTATTCGGTCTCAACTGGTCAAACGATCTCCTCGAGATCGTTGTCGTTGAAAACGGCTCGGGTGACGACAGCCTCGAGAAGCTGCAGACCTTGGCCGACCGAGTGACGATTGTCGAGTCGAAGGAAAACCTTGGTTTCACCGGAGGCTGTAACCTAGGGGTTCAAAAGTCGACAGGCGAATACATCGCCTTCTTGAACAACGATGCCAAGCCGCATCCCGACTGGATCAAGGAGGCGGTTGCGACCTTCGCAACGGGCACTGACATCGGTGCGGTGGCGAGCAAGGTGCTCGACTGGGACGGCGTCAATGTCGATTTCGTCGATGCGTCGGTGACCTGGTACGGCATGGGTTACAAGCCGCACGCCGGTGAGAAGGACCGCGGCGCCTGGGACGAGGAGAAGGACGTTCTCTTCGGAACAGGCGCGGCGATGTTCATCAAGGCCACCGTCTTCGATGAGCTGGGCGGCTTCGACGACAACTTCTTCATGTTTTATGACGATGTCGATCTTGGCTGGCGCCTCAACCTACTCGGCTACCGGTTCCGGTTCCAGCCCAAGTCCCTTGCCTTCCACAAACACCACGCTTCGATGAACAAGTTCGGCAACTTCCGCGAGGAATACCTCCTCGAACGCAACGCGCTGTACTCGCTCTACAAGAATCTGGATGACGAATCCCTCGCCCGCGTATTCCCCGGAGCTCTTCTGCTCGCAACACGGCGTGCCATCGGGCGGGGCAAGCTTGACTCAACGTCGCTCGACCTGCGCGTTCCTGGTGATGACAGCGACCCCACCATGCCGGTGCCCAAATCGACGATGGCGGGCGTCTTCGCCATCGACCAACTCGTAGAACAGCTGCCGCAGATGGCGTCGGCCCGGGCCAAGGTCCAGGCGACCCGAGTGCGGAGCGATCGCGAAATGTCACTCTTGTTCGGCAACATCGATGAACCGGCCTACCCCATCGAGAGCTACCTACGCGGCTACGAGAAGATTGTCGAGAGCCTTGATGTTCTCGCTGCATCCGCTCGCCGGCGCATCCTGGTCATCACTGGTGACTCCGTCGGCAAGAAGATGGCGGGGCCGGCAATTAGGGCGTGGAATATCGCGAAATTGCTCTCTTCCGAGCACGATGTGCGGCTGCTGAGCATGACGCACGCCGAATCGCTGGATGACTCCTTTGAAGTCGGGGTAATCTCGCACCACCGGCCGAGTTCCGCGATCGCCCATGAACGCTGGGCGGACATCATCATCGTGCAGGGTCACGCGCTGGCACTGTTTCCCAGTCTTGAGAACTCGAAGAAAATCATCGTGGTCGACGTGTACGATCCCCTTCACCTTGAGCAGTTGGAACAAGGGCGAGGAAAGATCCTCGAACTCTGGAACAAGCAGGTCAACGACGCAACAGATGCCCTCAATCACCAGCTTCTCCTCGGAGACTTCTTCCTGTGTGCCAGCGAGCGCCAGCGTCACTTCTGGCTGGGCCAACTTGCAGGGTTGGGGCGAATCAACGCCTACACCTATTCCCGGGACAGTGAGCTTGATTCTTTGATCGCGATCGCTCCGTTCGGTATCTCTGGCACCGATCCGGTGAAGAGCCAACCGGCGATTCGCGGAGTGGTCCCAGGCATTGGGGCTGACGACAAGATCATCATCTGGGGCGGTGGCATCTACAACTGGTTCGACCCGGGTGTGCTCATCCGCGCCGTAGCCGAGGTCTCGGTGACACACCCAGACGTTCGTCTTTTCTTCATGGGCGTCAAGCATCCGAATCCTGATGTCCCCGAAATGGAAGTTGTCTCGGAAGCTCGCGTGCTTGCAGAGCAACTCGGAATGACCAACAAGCACGTGTTCTTCAACGAGTCATGGGTTCCCTTCGACGACCGTCAAAACTACCTGCTTGAGGCCGACCTCGGCGTCTCGACTCATTTCCAGCACGTTGAGACGACATTCTCTTTCCGCACGCGCATTCTTGACTACCTCTGGGCAGGTCTGCCGATTGTGACCACGGAGGGTGACTCCTTCGGCGACTTGGTAGAGAAGGAGAACCTCGGGGCGTCGATTCCCGAGCGAGATCAGGGAGCACTCGTTGCCGCGCTGGAGAAACTCCTGTACGACCCGATCGCACGTGATGCCGCTCGCGCGAATGTGCAAAGAGTTCGTGAGGAGTTCCTCTGGGAGCGGGTGCTCGCTCCTCTGGTCGAATTTTGCCGCAAGCCGCTCTTCGCAGCGGATAAGAAATTGGCGCGAGCAGGTGGTCACTCCGGTGTCGTCGGGCGAGGGAAGTCAACCGAAACTGTGCGTCGAAGCTCGCATACCGGCATCCGTCGGGACATGGATCGGGCTGCGTACTACTTTCGACAGGGCGGCGCGGGGGCTGTGGTCGAGCGGTTCCAAGCCCGTCAGGAGCGCAAGCGCGACGCAAAATTGTAAGAACCCGCGTGGGAGTCGGCCTGAGAAGAATCGTTCAGTCCTGAACAACTCGCGGAGCGCGAATGGGCGTACGTAACGTGAAACAGCATAGTCTTCATAGTGTTGCGCCGATCGGGGCAAAAGTGGGGATCACGTAATGCAGAGAAGTGCTGTCCGATTCTGGGCAATTTTGGCTATTGGGACGATGCTGGCAACGGCATCGACCGTGTCGGCGCCGCAGGCGTCCCAGGCGCTGTCCGGGTCCGGGTTCGACCCCGGTTACATCATCTCTGACCAGCGATTCTTCGACAAAGGGTCAATGACGGAGAACCAGATCCAGGACTTCTTGACCAGCAAGGTCACGAACTGTGCCGGCGGGTATACCTGTCTGAAGGACTATCGGGTGTCGACCTACACGCGAGCGGCCGTAGAGCCCGGCCACTGCTCCGAATATACCGGTGGGGCAAATGAGCTGGCGAGCCGAATCCTCTACAAGGCTGCTCAAGCATGTGGGATTAACCCCCAGACCCTGCTGGTGCTGCTGCAAAAGGAAACTGGCCTAATCACGGACACAAGCCCGACCGACGGAACCTACAGGAAAGCGATGGGTTACGGATGCCCAGACACGAGCGACTGCGATTCGGCGTTCTATGGTCTGTACAACCAGATTTATCGGGCAGCATGGCAGTTCCGGCAGTACACCAATCATCCTGCACGGCAATATCGGATCGGCAATGTCGCAGTCGGGTACCATCCGAACGCTGCGTGTGGGGCCACGACTGTCAACATTCAAAATCAAGCAACCGCGAACCTATACAACTACACGCCATACCAGCCAAACGCCGCGGCGCTGGGCAATCTGAACGGCACCGGCGATTCCTGCTCGTCATACGGGAACCGAAACTTTTGGGTCTATTTCACCAATTGGTTCGGTTCGACCACGGGGCCCGTCAATCCGATAGGGAACGTTGAATTCGTTTCGGCTTCTCCCGGGAAGTTCCGCATAACTGGTTGGGCGCTGGATCCAGACTCCTCGGCATCACTCGACGTCCATGTCTATGTGGGCGCGGCAGGACAGGCATTCACCGCGAATCTGGAGCGCAGCGATGTTGGCGCCACCTACCCGGCGCTGGGATCCAAGCACGGCTTTGACGTGACAGTCCCCGCCAACGCCGTTGGCGCCAACAACGTCTGTGTTTACGCTCTGAACAAGGGCCCAGGTGTTAACGTCCTCCTCGGTTGCTACTCAGTCGCATCCATGAGCGGCCCACCAATAGGGGCTCTGGACAACGCGTCAGTCGTGACCGGCGGGATCCGTGTCTCCGGCTGGGCGATTGATCCGGATTCAGCTGATCCGGCAACCGTGCACCTCTACGTCGACAACATCGGTAAGGCGGTCGTCGCAAGTACTGCGCGATCCGATATTGCCGGCGTATTCCCCCAATACGGCGCCGCACACGGTTTCGATGAAACGCTCGCGGCGGCTCCCGGGTCGCACTCAGTGTGCGCATACGGGATTAATGTGGGAATTGGCACGACAACAGTTCTCGGCTGCAAGACCGTCGTTGTGCCGGGAGCTCAACCGGTTATGACGGAGCAGGGCAGGGCGCCAATCGGAAATCTAGAGTCAACTTCGCCCTCTGCGGACGGGATTTCGGTGTCCGGTTGGGCACTTGATCCGGACACAGCATCCTCGACTTCAGTTCACGTCTACGTCGACTCCGTCGGGGTTGCATTTGCCGCGAACAAAGAGAGGGCTGACATTGCTGCGGCATTCCCGGGTTATGGCTCCGCCCACGGATACACAGAAAAAGTGTCCGCCACTCCTGGTTCCCATCGCGTTTGCGTGTACGGAATAAACACGGGCCCAGGTGGACATACCGTGCTGGGCTGCAATGACGTAGTTGTCCCGGGGGGTTCCCCCACTGTGACAGAGCAGGGGCGAGTGCCGATTGGGAACCTGGAGTCAGTTTCTGCCGGGCCTGGCGGAATCGTTGTGTCGGGATGGGCCTTGGATCCCGACACGACGTCTTCGGTCTCAGTTCATGTCTATGTTGACTCTTCAGGTGTCGCACTGAACGCCGATCGCCCTCGGGCCGATGTTGCGGCCGCCTATTCCGCGTACGGTGAGGCCCACGGATTCACATCGCCAATTGCGGCAGCTCCTGGGACCCACCAAGTGTGCGCGTACGGAATCAACACGGGGCCGGGCGGTCCGAGCCTACTCGGGTGTAAGAGTATTACGATCTAGAGCGTCATACATCCCATAGCCAAATCGCGGATACGCAATCGTGCGACCGAATGGTCGACCAATGGTAGTTCGAGAAGAAACGAAACGGGATTCAGTGCATCGAGTTGTCTCTTCCTTGTCATCCGGTAAAGGCTTGACATTGCTCGTCAGCTGGGGTGCGATCTTCCTACTTTCGGCGGCATGGGCGATAACCTCCCCGCTCGGAGCGAGCCCAGACGAGCCGGCACACATAATCAAGGCAGCCGCAGTGGCGCGCGGCCAGCTCATTGGTGAACTGACAGACGCGCCCGCCGTGACCCAGGTCATGATCCCCAAGGGCCTTTCTCAGGCAGGCTCCTGGCCCTGCTATGCGTTCGACAATTCGGTGGAAGCGAATTGCACCCCTGCCATCTCAAATGTTCCTCGTCTCGCGGCGGCCAATACCTCGGCCGGGTTGTATAACCCGACCTATTACGCCCTCGTTGGACTCCCATCCGTGCTGACCAACGACACCTCTCTCGCCGTGATGACCATGCGCTTGACGAGCGCGTTGATTGCCTCGCTGTTCCTCGCAACCTCGTTTTGCGCTCTCTTGCGGCTTGGGAATCCCTTCATCACCGGGCTGGGCTTCCTATCAGCGCTCACTCCCATGGTGTTCTTTCTCAATGGTGCTGTCAATCCAAATTCACTTGAGATCGCAACCGGCGCCGCATTGCTCACCTCCTTGCTCGTGCTTGTTCGAGGCTCGACACAGCATGAGAGGCTCTGGCTCGTGGTGGTGGCAACGAGTGGAATCCTGATGGCGCAAGCCAGGGGTCTCTCTCCGCTATGGATGGCTGTGATCGCTGCTTCTGTTCTGGTTTTCGCCAGCACGGCACGGCTGAAGGCGCTATTAACGCGTTGGGATGTGTGGGTAACTCTCGTACTTCTTGGCGCGGGCGTCGCCGCCGCTGGAGCGTGGATTCTGCGCACGGGCACACTTCAGAGCATGGGTGTGTTTCCCGGCGCGGGAAGCGTTGGGCCGGTCGAAGCCTTTGTCGAGATGCTTGTTGCACGATCGTTCGATCAAGGCACGGTTGGCGTTTTCGGCTGGCTTGATACGCCCGCACCGTCCTTCGCCTTTGCGCTTTGGTCTGCCCTGGGAATTGGTTCCGTTGTGCTGGCGCTGGCAGTGGCTCGCGGGCGCCGATTGGGCAGCATTACGGTAGCTCTGGCCGGGTTCATGCTTATTCCTCCCATCGTCCAGGCAGCCTCTGTCAAAGCATCGGGATACATCTGGCAGGGGCGATACGCCCTTGTCGGCTACGTGGTGTTGGTGCTCATAGCGAGCATCGCCGTTGCATCGGACGGAGAAACGCCTCGGCAACAGGGATTGGCCGTCCGCGGGAGGATTGTAATCATTATCGGGGGATTGGTTTCAATCGGGCAAGTGTTCGCTCTTGCCACAGCGCTCAAGCGATATGGAGTCGGCGCGGACAGCAGCTGGCTCGACGCCCTCCGACAGACACCATTGTGGTCTCCTCCTGGGGGAGGGCTTGTCTGGCTTACCGTATCGTTATGCGCGATGGTGGTCATTGTGGTGCTATGGGGGATTTCGTCCCGTGGGGCGGCTGCGAGCCGACCGCCATCTGCGCCGGTGAGTGTGACAAGTTCGAACCCAAAAAGTGAATCATTGACTTAGCGTTGTTTCACCGGAATTTTTCTGTCCTCCTGATTGATTTGAGGTACTAGTGCGAAACCGCGACTCTTTCGTATTGAAGATTTTCAAGGGACATAGCGGGCCGACACCGCTGACGGAACATTTCATTTCACGTTCCCTGGCTTTCGCCATAGCTGTGTGCATGGGGATCGGCATTTCGGCCGTGGCCGCCCTTGACGATCAGTCTCGGGCCTCAGCGTCAGCCTCAGCTTTAGGCCGGGCAACCGCTATTTCTGAGGCCGCACCCATCATCACTTCGGAGTCACCCCCAGGTGCAACTATCGGTGAGCCGTACTCATTCACAATCACCGCCACCGGGTCTCCAATGCCTTCGTTTGCTCTCAGTGGTTCGAGCTGGCTCAGCATCGATGCCGCAACCGGTGTCGTTTCCGGCACAGCCTCGGACAGAGTAGATAAGTTTGTCTCGTTTACGATAGTGGTGAGCAACGGTGTGGCTCCCGCGTCGAGTATCACGTACTCCATCGTTGTCCTCCCCGCCACACACAACGTATTCGCGAGAGACCTCGACGGAATTCTGTGGTCCTACCCAGCCGATGGTTCCGGTGGCTGGGCGGATTGGAGCCCTGTTGGCAGCGGCTGGAACAGCATGACGGCAGTCCTCAATCCCGGAAATTTCGATGAAGACGGTCACTTCGACGTCGGGCATTCCGATGTGCTGGCCAGAGACGTTACTGGACTCCTTTGGATGTATCCGGGTGATGGGCTGGGTGGCTGGCTACCTCGCATCTCAGTGGGGTCAGGTTGGAACGTGATGACAGAAATCCTGAGCCCGGGTGATTTCGACGGCGACGGGCATTCCGATGTTCTTGCCAGAGATGGGACCGGACTGTTCTGGTTGTATCCCGGGGACGGCTCTGGTGGTTGGCTGGCAACTGAACTGGTAGGTTCCGGCTGGAACTCAATGACCGCGATCCTGAGCCCCGGTGATTTCACTGGAGACGGCCGACCAGACGTTCTTGCGCGGGACGCCATCGGTCTGATGTGGCTATACCCGGGAAGTGGCTTCGGTGGATGGGGAAAGCGAATTGAGGTGGGTTCGGGCTGGAACTCGATGACCGCGATTTTGAGTTCCGGCGACTTCGATGGCGACGGCAATTCAGACGTCTTGGCCCGGGATGGCGAAGGGGCGCTCTGGATGTACTCAGGCTCTCCCAATATCGGCTTCTCCGGCGACCGGGTCGAAGTGGGTTCAGGTTGGAACGGAATGACGGCCATCTTCGCAGATGGTGCCTCTGGGTATCACAATCGCAAGTGGTTCTAAGTAGAGGGAATCCTGATCGGAGTCGTCGAAGGCGGCTGGGTGCTTCGCTATATTCCACTACTGCTGTGTGAGCCCAAGTACTATGATCGTGGCCACCGAGCGCTATGCTCCCCTGCTGCCGAGAGGCCACTGTGATGTTTGCCGTTTCCACTGCCAAGCTGAATATCACACCGTCTGTTGACGGAATTGTCTTGGGTGGGTACTCTACTGCAGCGGCTGGTAGTCCCCGGCGCGGTGCTGCTGTCGAGAGTCATCTGTACATACGGGCTATTGCGATCTGGGATAACGGAACGCCGAAAGTTATCGTGTCCGTCGACACGCTGGCGATCACCCACTACGCGAATCAAGAAGTCCGGCGGAAGTTGGCTTCGACGGTGCTACTGCCTTCCGACCTTATTATTGCCTGCTCCCACACCCACAACGCTCCGGCGTTGGACGACCGACTTGATCCGGTAGTATCTTATTGCGCGTCCCAAGAGGACCTTGAGAGCGTGCGCAGCCAGTCCGCCATTCTGATCGAGAATCTCGTCGCCGTCATCCGTGCGGCATTAGCCGCGCCACAAACGACGTGCACCCTCGACTTCGTCGAGACGGAAGCCCACTTCTCAGCCAACCGCGAAGCACTGCCATATATAGAAACGGTTGTACCCGTGCTCACGGCTCGTGCCGTAGTTGGCTCGACAGTGTTGGCGGTTGTCTTCGGCTACGGGTGCCATCCGGTGGCCAACGGGAGTCTTGCAGCGTTCGACGCCGACTATCCCGGGGTGGCGGCGCTCCAAGTCGAGGCCGCCTATTCTCAGTCGGTAGCGTGTTTCATTCTCGGCACGGCAGGTGACCAAAACCCGATCGGGCCGGCCGGCCCACACCCTGCGACTGAATTCGGGACAGAACTTGCTGATGCCGTCGCAGCCGCGGTCGACGACGGGCCAGGCGATGTCTTGTTGAGCCCAATTGCGACGCGCATCGAACCGAGCGCTAAATTGCCCCTTGAGGTGACTCCGACGCCAGCGAATATCGCCGCCGTTCGTTCCTTGTACATAGAGAGATTGGAATCAATCGACCGTGCCACACGGCTGCATGCGGCGGCGTCCATCCAGCGCTTGGAGGCCAACACCATGCCGTTGTTCGTGTCCTTGCCCGTCCAGAGTTGGATATTCGGGGGAGCGGGCCTGACGCTGATCACCCTTGGTGGTGAGGTTGTTTCCGGTTTCGATTTTCACCTACGAGCCGTGCTTCCTGGCAATGTGTGGGTCGCCGCATATTGCAATGAAGTACCCGCTTACATTCCCTCCGACGAGCTCCTTAGCAGTGCCGGCTACGCGGCTGGATGGGATGCCGATGTGCCGGGAATCGCCGGCGGTTCAATGATCTTTTACGACTGGCCCGCCCACTTCAGACGGGGTGCGGCCGATGGCGTGGAGGCGACAGTCATAGCCACTGTCTTGGGTCTTACGTGAGTGGCGTTTTTTCGCTCTCGGGACCCTGCAATCAGGTCATTCCTTGAATGGGGCAAGCGTGGGCTGAGATGGGCTGGCTTGGATATCGAGTTGCAGGGCACTCACCAGGAGTTGCGTCCCAATCATGAGTGGGAGCGCGGCCAACATGACCGTGGCTGCCGTTGCCACGACGGAGCCCGCGACCTGAAATGCAATCCAGATGGAAACGAGAATTCCAACACCGAACAGAACCATTCCGAGCACCAATAGCAGGGCAATGGGCGAAAAGGACCAGAGCACGTATCGGTACCAGATCCGTCGCCAGAATCCTCGTCCCAAGAGGTTGAGAAGTTCCGGCACGACCTTGCTGAGGCGAATGCTCGAGACCTCATCCGCATAGACCGCGGGGATGGGAACATCGACCGCACCGACCTGGAGAATGTTGAGGTGGATGAGGAGATCGTTCTCGAAGCTGTAACGACGCGAAATCCGCTCGAGGGGGAGTCGTCTCAGCACTTCTGTGCGAATCGCTGTATAGCCGTTCTGCGGGTCAAAGAGGTTCCAGTAGCCAGAGGCGAGTTTCGTCATGAACGAGAGCACGATATTCCCGAAGACTCGGTAATTCGGCATTCCCTCGAATGACTCCGGTGCGAAGAAGCGGTTTGCTTTGGCAAAGCCATAGCCGTCCCGGGTTACCCGGTCGAGAAGAGCCGGGAGGTGATCGGGGCTCATCTGAGCGTCACCCGCCATGATCACGTTCACGTCCGAGCCGAGTTCCATCGCGGCTTTGTGACCGGTGATGATGGCACCGCCGACGCCTTGGTTTATCTCATGGCGGATGAGCGTCACCCGGTCATTGTGCAATCGCTCCACCACACCACTAGTGTCATCGGGGCTGCAATCGTCGACGATCACGATGTGATCAACGAAGTCCGGCATTGTGTCGATGACCAACGCGATCATCTTTTCTTCTTTGTACGCGGGCACTACGGCCGCGATACACGCTCCCTGATACACGTTTAGTCCTTTGTGGTGGAGTGGCTGTCGGCAAACACCCAATAACGATAGGCGAAGTAGTTCCACACGGTTGACATGACGGTGGCAATGACCTTGCCGCCGAGCCATCCGATTGGTGTGGGATTGATCGCCGTGACGATGATTACGACCGCGACGGTGTTGAAGCCTACGAGCACTGCATACCTGAAGAGCGCCCCGCCGTGCGCCGCAGTCGACTCAAAGGAGAAGAGCCGCTGAATCGTGTAGGTGAAGAAGAAGCTGACGACAAAGGCCACACCAGTCGCGAGCCAAAGCGGCCACTCAAGGATATTCCTCAGGAGCGCGAGGATGCCGACATCGACGAGGAATGCCAAACCTCCGGCAAAAAGATAGCGCGATGCAGAGTGGCGGATCAATCGGCCGAAGGGGGATCGCTCCGTCGCGCCATCGTCCAAAGTGTTACCGGAGGCGTGCACGTCAGAGGGAGAGTTTCTTCGAGATGACCTTGTCGATGACCTCGTGCGAGGGAAGGATCGTATCGCGCTCGGCAGCGGCATCCACGGTGCCATCGATGACATCAAGGAAGCGAGTGAACTGGGTCGTGAGTGGTTCCTGGGAGGTAACCAATTCCGGGATTTCGATGACTGTCTGCTGACGGTAACCGCGGCCATCGTCGACGGAGTTCTCGGAGACGTGCCGGTAGATGGTCACGTCGCGGCGGAGGAGATCGATCTCGATAAGCCGGTCGAGCTCGTACACCGACAGGTGTCGGACCTTGCGCTGGCCCACCCGGCTGGCCGAAATGCGGGCGATTGCACCGTTCGGAAATCCCAACACAGTCTCTGCGACGTCCTCAGCGAGGGGTACGGAGTCGGGGTGAAAGAACCCAAGCGTCGCATCGACAGTGGTTGGTACTTTCCCGATCACATTGATGGCCAGGTCGACATCATGCACGAGCAGGTCCCAGGCCACGCCGGTGCGAATTCGTGGCGCATACGGTGAGTGCCGGGTGGCGATGACGTGCAATGGGTTTTCCAGAAGGGACCGCGCCGTTAGGACGGCCGGGTTGTATCGCTCAAGCAGCCCGCACATCAACGGAAGGTCTCGTTCCCCCGCCCTGTCGAGAATCTCCTTGGTTCGCAAAAGGTTGTCGGCTACGGGCTTCTCGATGAGGAGCGGCCGGTCTTGTGACAACACCTGCATCGCAAGATCATAGTGGGCCTCGGTCGCGGCGGCCACGACTACTGCATCCAAATCTGTCAGGGCTGGGAGTTCGGGCACCCACTGTGCGCCGTACCGTTCGGCGACCTTCCGCCCGATGGTCTCCCGAGGGTCGACAAGAATGGCGAGTTCGGCTCGGTCCGACTGCGAGATAACTCGGGCATGGTGGCTGCCCATATTGCCGGCTCCGACGAGAGCGATCCTTTTGCGAGGCACCATGTCCTATGCACCCGCAATGGTGCGAACGGCTGCGATGATCTCGCTGAGGTCTGCATCGCTCAACGTTGTGTTGACAGGCAGCGAGACGACTTCGGTGACGATTTGCTGGGCCACGGGCACGTCTGAAATGACCACACGAGGATGTCTGCGATACGCGTCGTAGTCGAAGACAAGTTTCGGATAGTAGATGCCGCTTCCAATGCCGAGTTCGGCCAGCTTCTCGACGAACACGTCACGACTCACTCGGGCTTCCGGTGTCACCCGGATCGTGAATTGGTGCCAGACATGACCCCGGCCCTCCAGCTGGCGTGGGACAACAACTCCAGGCACGTCGGCAAGGCCTTCGATCAGTCTGTCCGCATTGTGCCGGCGAGCACTGACCGTTTTTTCGTAACGCTCGAGCTGGGGAATCCCTAGTGCGGCCTGAAGATCCGTGAGGCGGTAATTGTGGCCGGCCATTTCGTAGACGTAACGCGACCGCATGCCTTGGTTTCGAAGCACTCGCAGCTTGTCGGCGAGAACATCGTCGTCGGTCGTGATGAGGCCGCCCTCGCCCGTGGTGATGTTCTTGGTCGCGTAGAGGGAGAACGTGCCGAGGCCGTAGCTTCCTGCATGCCGACCTTTATAGCTGGCTCCGTGCGACTGCGCCGCGTCCTCAAGGATGCGCAGTCCACGTGCTTCGGCGAGCTCCTGGATCGGGTCCATGTCGGCCATTTGGCCGTAGAGATGCACGGGGAGGAGCACCTTGGTCCTGTCGGTGATGCGTTCGGCAAGCGACGCCGGGTCAATGTTGAAATCATCAGCTCGAATATCGGCGAAGGTGGCGGTCGCCCCTGCCTCAAGGATTGCGTTAAGGGTAGCGACGAACGTAAAAGGTGTTGTAATGACTTCGTCGCCGGGTTTCAGGTCGAGTACCTGCAAAGCGGCTACCAGGGCAGTGGTGCCATTGTTAACAGCGACGGCGTGAGGAATCCCGAACAGTTTGGCAAACCGGCTCTCGAGTTGCGCAACCTTCGGGCCCTGAGCAACGGCACCGGAGCGCAGAACTTCAAGAACGAGTTGTTCTTCTTCTGGGCCGAACTGGACAGTGGTAATCGGAATCATGATGCCTCGTAAGTTAGATTTTGTGAATCGACCTTGACGTCGCGTTCTTTCCACATTACCGGACCGTCGAACTACGCCTTCGAACCGCACGGTCCGCGAGAAGATTGGCACCATGAATTCAATACATTCAACCGCGCAGTTGATTGGCGAGGTTGCGCTTGGTTCGGGCAACATGATCGGGCCGCTCGTCGTGATTATCGGGCCCGTGACAA
Organism: Cryobacterium mannosilyticum; assembly: GCF_004402705.1. Classification (NCBI taxonomy): domain Bacteria; kingdom Bacillati; phylum Actinomycetota; class Actinomycetes; order Micrococcales; family Microbacteriaceae; genus Cryobacterium; species Cryobacterium mannosilyticum. Next base: position 100,341 of record NZ_SOFM01000043.1, read on the forward strand.
TTGGTGACGGCAACTGGATCGGAACTGGAGCCGTCATCGGGGCTCCGCCTGAGGTCAGGAGTTGGCAGCATCCGATGGACTCGGCCTCACTGGACACCGGCAAAGGCATAGTGATCGGCGACAGAAACGTCATTCGTGAGTACGTTCAGATTCACCAGGGATGGCATGAAAAGACAAGCCTTGGAAACGACGTCTTTCTGATGAATCAGAGCTATGTCGCCCATGACTGCACGATTGAGGACCGCGCAACGCTGGCATCGAGTGTGCTTCTCGCTGGTCACGTGCGCATCGGCGAAGGCGCGAATCTCGGATTGGGATCGAGTGTTCACCAGCGTTGCTATGTCGCGGACGGGGCGATGATTGGGATGGGCTCTGTCGTGACTCGAAACATTCCACCCTTCGCGAAGGCCTACGGGAATCCGGCCCGCGTAGTCGGGGCGAACACGATTGGCATGCAGCGGGCGCACTTTCCGGAGGAGACGATCGCCGCCACCGCTGCAGAATACGGAAGTGCCTTCGATACGGACTTGAAGACTCTCTCTGGGTTGCCCGGAATCGCCGGAGCGATCGGCTCGTGGCGTAGCCACCACGCAACGACTGAATAACGGTCCGAGAACTGAGGTCCCGGCTGGACCGCTAGTCTGGCGAAGTGAAACCGCAGAAGACGCTGTGAATATCGGGAGTGAGACATACGTGTCGAATTCGAATGGTCTCCACATGGTGGAGGTCGTACGATTTCAAAGGAGGCGTTCCCGAGTAGTCTTCTTGAGCGCTTTCGCGTTGTTGGCAATGCTCTCGACCCTGTGGGCGCTTGCCAGCCCCGTATTCTCCGTCCCGGACGAGAACGCGCATGCCACGAAGGCCATTGCGCAGGTGCGCGGACAAGTCATCGGATACCACGTCCCAGGGGTGAAGCACACGGTTGTGGATCTTCCCGCGGGATACTCCTACAGCCCCCAGGTGCTTTGCTTCGCGTTCCATCCTGATAAGCCCGCCAACTGTGGGGTAGAACTAGGTGACGCAACCGGCACGCCCTGGTTCAACACCTGGGTGGGTGCGTACAACCCGCTCTACTACTACGCGGTTGGCTGGCCCAGCCTGATCTTCGAGGGCTCGGCCGGAATCTACGCGATGCGTATCGTCAGCGGCATCCTATGTTCATGGTTCGTGGCCTGGGCGTTCCAGGCGGCGATGTCGGTGCGTCGCACGCGGTGGCTGCCGCTGGGGTTGGCTTTCGCCGCGGCACCCATGGGGGTCTACCTTTTTGGGGCGGTCAATCCCAACGGCATGGAGATTGCGGCGTCACTCACACTTTGGGTGGCCTTGCTCCGCCTGTTGCAACAGTTTGACGGGCGGGATCCAGGAACGGTGTCCACCCTGCCCCGTCGATATCTCTGGTTCCTCGTGACCGTTTCCGCCATCGCGTTGGCCACGGCCAGGGCTCTGGGGCCTCTGTGGTTGGTCATCGTTGTCGGGATCTGCTTCGTCGCTTGCGGTTGGCTCCCCGTCAAGCGGCTCTTCACGACGGCATCCAGCTATCTCTGGCTCGCCGTGGTCGCGGCCGGATCCCTATTCTCAATTTTCTGGACCTTGGGCGGCGGAAGCCTCTCCAGCCAGGCCGAGAAATCCGATGCACCCCTCGTGGGCGCGTCGTTTTTACAGGGCTTCGCCTACGTGCTTCGAAACACCCCGGATTTCGTTCAGCAGGCCATCGGCTACTTCGGCTGGTTCGACGCGCCGTTACCCGCCTACGTCTACTGGCTCCTCATCGCCGCGATAAGTCTTGTCGTCGTCCTGGCCTTCGCGGTGGCAGGTAAGAGAAACCTGATGACGCTGCTCACAGTCACCTCGGCCGCGATCCTCGTGCCTGCGTTCTTGCAGGGATACAGCGTCGCTCAGACCGGCATTATCTGGCAGGGGCGTTACGGTCTGTTCCTCTACCTCGGCGTGCTCGTGATCGCTGTCATGATTCTCTCCAGCGCTGAAGGCGAACGTCTGTCGTTCATCTCGACCCGGGTGACCTGGATCGCTGCAGGTCTCATAGTGTTGTACGGCATTGCTGCATTCTTTTTGGTCTTGTTGCGCTATGTCGTGGGTACCGATGTGCCCGTGAGTACGATGTGGAAGAATCCGACGTGGGAGCCTCCGCTGGGCTGGATGACCCTCGTCGCGCTCTACGCGCTGACGTCTGTTGCGCTGGCCGTGTGGGTGGGATTGCTCGCCACCCGGGCGGCACGGTCGGAAGACGACGGGGCGGTTGTGGCATCCGCTCCCGCAGTCGTGCGGGAACATGCCTGAACCTCGGGTCGCGATCGCGTACGACTGCCTGTTTCCCCTGAACGCCGGCGGCGGAGAGCGGGTCTACCGCCGCCTCGCGGAGCTCTTCGTGCAGCGGGGCAGCACCGTCGACTATGTGACCCGCCGGCAGTGGGCGACGGATGCCCCTCCCGCGTCGTTCGGGATCGTGCCGGTCTGGCAGGGCGAGATCTACGATGCCGACGGCACCCGCACCCCCCGAAGCGCGGTCGCCTTCGCCTGGGCGCTGTTTCGCCATTTTCTCCGCCGGCGCGGCCGCTACGACCTCGTGGTGGTGAGCACCCTGCCGGTGCTCAACCTGTTCGCGGTGCGGCTCGCCCTGCTCGGCAGCGGTGCCTTCGTGGTGGCCGACTGGCTCGAGGTCTGGCCGTGGCAGAAGTGGCGGGAGTACGCCGGCGCGCTGCCCGGGGCGATCGCGTTTCTGCTGCAGTGGCTGGGCATCCGTCTCGCCCACCTGCACACCGTCAACAGCGACTTCACCGGTGCGCGGCTGCGGCGGTATCGACGGGGCGCGAAACCGGTGACGCTCGGGCTCGTCGATCTCGTCGATCTCGTCGATCTCAGCGGTGACGAACCCGGCGCCGGCACGGACCGCCCGGGCGACCCCTACCTGGTCTTCATCGGCCGTCACATCGCCGACAAGCGACTGATCGACCTGATCCCGGCCCTGGGCGAAGCCCATAAGGCCCTTCCCGACCTGTGCGCCGTCATCGTGGGCGACGGTCCCGAAACCAGCCGGGTGGCCGCGCGGGTGAGCGAACTCGGCCTGGATTCCGCGGTCGAGCTGCGCGGCCGGGTCAGCGACGACGACCTCCGGGGCCTCGTGCAGGGCGCACGGGTGCTGGTCAACCCGTCGGCCCGGGAGGGCTTCGGCCTGGTCGTCGTGGAGGCTGCCGCGTTCGCCACGCCGAGCGTGGTGGTGGCCGGCCCCGACAACGCCGCCGCGGAACTGGTCGTCGACGGCGTCAACGGCTACGTCGCCGCCACGGTCGGGCCCGCCGACCTCGGTGCGGCGATCGTGCGGGCCGTGCAGGCCGGCGAGCCCCTGCGCGCGAGCACGAGGGCGTGGTTCGAGAAGGAGCGGGTCAGCCGCGGGCTCAGCGCCTCGGTCGACCAGATCCTCAAGCGCTACCGCTCGGCCAGGGCCCGCTGAAGCGATGCCACGGTGCCCTGGGCGGTCGTTGCCCAGGAGAACGTGGAGGCCCGGTCGCGGCCCAGGCCCGACCTGCGGGCCAGCTCGGCCGGATCGTCGAGCAGCTCGCTGATCGTTGCAGCCAGGGCTGCGGCGTCGTGCGGCGACACGTAGACGGCCGCGTCCCCGGCGACCTCGTGCAGCACGGGAAGGTCGGCGCAGACGACGGGGCAGCCGCGGGACATCGCCTCCAGCACCGGCAGTCCGAAGCCTTCGAACAGGGTCGGGAACACGATCAGGCTCGATTCGGCGTAGAGCCGGTCGAGCTCGTCGGGGTGCAGCCAGCCGCGCAGGGACACCCACGGTTCCAGGCCGAGCCTGGCCACGACCGGGGTTAGCGGGTCGTCGCCGTGGCTTCCGGTGACGACGAGGTGCGGCCGGGCGCCCTCGGGGATCAGGGAGAGGGCCTCCAGCAGCAGCGGGAAGTTCTTGTGCGGCATCCGGTTGCCCACGGCCAGCAGCTGGCGGGGCAGCCGGGGGAGCTGTGTCGGGTTCGCTTCCTGGTCCTGGCCGGCCAGGGGCACCACGTCGACGCGTGACGCCGGAATGCGCAGGTAACGCACGATGTCGCTCCGCGACGCGGCACTGACGGTGAGGATGCGCCGGGCGCCGCGGGCGGCGAGCCGGATCATCGTGCGCAGCACCCGGGAGTACGCGCCGGGCACATACTCCGGATGCCGGAACGGCAGCAGGTCGTGCACGGTGAGCACGACTGGAACCGGCGACCAGGCCGGACCGAGGTTCGCCGGGCAGTGGACGAGATCGGCGCCCAGCCGGCGGGCGAACCGGGCGACGCCGAACAACTCGCCGCGGGCCCACGCGATGCGGTTCTCCCCGCTGATGCCCGAGTCGACGATTTCGCCGGGGAACCAGCCGGTGTCGCCGGGGGCCAGCTCGGTTGCCAGTTCGGCGGCCAGCTCACGCGACGCGAGGCCGATGAACTCGAGGCCGTCGGCGCCCGGTTCGATCCGGCTGTAGACCTCGCGCACGTAGGACTCCATGCCACCTTTGCGGCCGGTGAAGAACAGCAGGTCGACCAGAACCCGACTCATCGACCGGCCACGGCGAGCTGCTCGGCGGCCCGCACGCGCCGGCGCCGGGCGAGTTCGTAGACCACGGCCGAGGCCAGCTCGGCGAGGAGCAGGCCGAGGAACACGGCCGGCAGGCTGTGCAGCCAGAGGCCGACCGCGGCGAGGGCGAACGCCATCGCCGACACGACCGCGCGCAACCCGGTGAGCAGGCGCACCTCGCCCATCCGGCGCAGCGCGGCGAATGGTATCGTCGTCGGGAGCGACGCGGCCCTCCAGCAGCAGGCGAGCACGAGCGGCAGGATGGCCGCCGAACTCGTCCAGACGCCACCGAAGATGAAGCCGAGCACTCCAGTGCGTTCGAGCACCACGAGCACGACGACGGCGGCGAGCACGGCGCCGGCCGAGACGACGATGTCCAATTGGGAATGCGCCTTCAACAGGCGCAGGCGCATGAAGTTCAGGGGGATCGCGAGCAGCCCGGAGACCGTGGCGATCGCGGTGAACAGCACCGCGTCTCCCGGGCCGAGCAGGGCCAGGATCATGGTGTTCAGGAGCGGGTAGATCACTCCGGTGATCGCGGTGTCGGCGACCACCCAGCCCATCACGGCCGGCTCCGGCCGACTCGCCTTGTGCGCCACCGGCAGGCAGCGGAGGAGCGTCGCCGCGGCGATGCCCGCGACGAGCGGGACGAGCGCCCAGTTCTGGCCGGTGAACGCGGCCACGACGCCGCCGAGCGCGCCGAGACCGACCATGACGGATGCCCAGATCTCCCGAACGTCGAGACGTTCGGCCACCGACACGCCCCGCCCCACCTCGAGGGCGGCGATCAACAGCGGAAGTCCCACGCACAGCACGACGGGGTTGGTCGGGTTGAGGGCGATGACCAGGGCGGCGACGATGGCGAGCCCCGCCAGCCAGAGCGGGAAGACCACCCGGCGTTCCGTGGCGGCCGAACTCAACCGCGACTCGAGCACGACCGCGAAGGTGAGTTGGCCGGCGAAGGTGGCGACCATCACGGCCACGGCGATGACGCCCTGCTCCGGGCGGCTGAACAGCCGGGACGAGATGGCGACCGTGGCCGCGGGGATGACGGCCAGGGAGACCCCGCCGAGCAGGGTGATCAGGCTCAGCGTCGCCCGGCGGAGCCGCAGCGGGGAGGGCAGGTCGGCGGTCACCGGGTCACCGCGGTGAACGACAGCTGGTCGTTCAGGGTGCGCCCGAGCATCCCCTCGAGCCGACCGAGAAAAACCCACCAGCCGTCGGCCAGGGCGTTCGTGCCGCGGTGGCGCAGCCCGAAGAACAGGCCGCCGCCGAGGAACGCGAACCGCCACCAGAGCGGATAGCGCCACCGGGTCACCAGTCGGCCGAGCCCGCGGCCATAACTGCGCAGCTTGCGGCGACGCTCGGCGACGGTGAGGCCGCTCGGATCGGCGATGCCCCACACGAAGACGGACTCCGGCTGCCAGGCGAATGGCGAGTGCGGCTCGGCCCGCAGGAGTTTGAGCAGCAGGTCGGTGGCCTCGCCGGCCTGCCACGGCGTGGGGGCGCCGGTGCCGATCTCCGGGTCGAAGCCGCCGAGCTCGTCGAACAGGCTGCGCCGGATGAGGAGGCCCATTTCGATGACGGTCCACGCGGTGTGCCGGTCCAGGGCGGTGCCGGGCGCGGGCAGCACGAACTTCGGGCCGTTCTCGTCGACGACGGTGAGCGCTCCCGCCCGGAAGCCGTCGGGGAGGCTGCGGAGCCGGTCCAGGGTATGAGGGGGAAACCAGGTCGTGTCGTTCGGGAAATTGAGCAGCAGGTCCGGGCCGACGGGCAGGGCCGCGACGCCGGCGTTGCGGCCGCGGGAGGCCCCGGGCGGGGACGTGACGACCGTGATGGGCAGGCCGGCCGACCGGTGGGAGGCGGCCAGGGCCTCGACCTCGGCAAGGTTTCGCTGGGCGACGATGACGAGGTGATCATCCGCGCTCAGCTGGTCTGAAAGTGACTCGAGGAGACGCCGCAGGCTCTCGACACGGCCGAGAGTTGACACCACGAGTCCAAGGTTCACAAATCACATTCTGTACGATGAGGGGGCCGCACCAACAATGACGGGACTCGCTGCACGCATGTCACTCACCGAAACACTCGAACTTTCGATCCTGATGCCCTGTCTGAACGAGGCCGAAACACTGGCCGTCTGCATCGACAAGGCGCAGGACTACCTGCGGCGAAGCGGCATCGCCGGCGAGGTGCTGATCGCCGACAACGGCAGCACCGACGGGTCGCAGGAGATCGCCGAGGCGCACGGCGCGCGCGTCGTCGCCGTGGCGGAGAAGGGCTACGGCAGCGCGCTGATCGGCGGCATCGAAGCGGCCAAGGGCACCTACGTCATCATGGGCGACGCCGACGACAGCTACGACTTCAGCGCCCTCGACGGATTCGTCGAACGCCTCCGCGCCGGCGACGAACTCGTGATGGGCAACCGGTTCCGCGGCGGCATCGAGCCCGGCGCCATGCCGCCGCTGCACAAATACCTCGGCAACCCCGTGCTGTCCTGGATCGGCCGCACGCTGTTCCGCTCGCCGATCAAGGACTTCCACTGCGGCCTGCGCGGATTCAACCGGCAGTCGATGCTCGCCCTGCACCTGCAGACCACCGGGATGGAGTTCGCCAGCGAGATGGTCGTGAAGTCCACCCTCGGCGGATCCCGGGTCAGCGAAGTGCCGACGACCTTGAAGAAAGACGGCCGCAGCCGACCGCCACACCTCCGCAGCTGGCGTGACGGATGGCGGCACCTCCGTTTTCTGCTCATCTTCAGCCCGCGCTGGCTCTTCCTGATCCCCGGCAGCCTCGCCTTCCTGATCGGCTTCCTCGGCACCGTGCTGCTCGCCTTCGGGCCCGTCGTCGTCGGCGAGGTGGGGTTCACCTACTCCAGCCAGATCTACCTGGCCGCGCTCGCCGTGGTCGGCTACCAGGCCTTCTTGTTCGCGCTGCTCACCAAGATCTACGCCCAGCACGAGGGCTTCCGGATTCCACGCAGCCGCAACTTCGAACGGCTCGAGCGGCGGATCAGCCTCGAGAGCGGGGCCGTCTTCGGCCTGATCCTCTTCCTGGTCGGACTGGGGATCGCGCTTTCCCAGCTGATCGGGTGGGCGGCCGGCGGCTACGGCGCCCTGGAGGCGGGTGCGACCATCCGGGTCGCGATCCCGTCGGCGCTGCTGATGATGCTGGGGTCCCAGACCGTGATGGGCGGGATGTTCCTCGGGGTGCTGTCGGTCGGTCTGAAACGGCGCTAATCATGGGCCCGAGCGTCTCCGTCGCCCTGTGCACCTACAACGGGGCGGCCTTCCTCGAGGAGCAGCTCCGCAGCATCCTCGACCAATCCCTGCCGCCGACCGAGATCGTGGTCTCCGACGACGGCTCGAGCGACGGTTCCGCTGAGCTCGTGCTCAGCGTCTTCGGCGCGTGGCAGGCTCTGCACCCGGGGTTGGTGGTGGCGTTGCGAGTTCTCCGCAACGACGCGCCGCTGGGGGTCACCGCCAACTTCGAGCAGGCGCTGTCGGCGTGCACGGGCGACCTCATCGCGCTCAGCGACCAGGACGACGTCTGGCACCCCGATCGGCTGGGCCGGGTCGTTGCGGCATTCCAGGGCCGGCCGAGCCTGCAACTGCTGCACACGGATGCCCGACTCGTCGACGCCGACGGCCTCCCGCTCGGAGCCACCCTCCTGGACACGCTGGGAGTGTCGGCGGCAGATCGCGATGCGGTGCGCAGCGGCCGGGGGATCGACGCGCTGCTGCGTCGCAACGTCGTCACGGGCGCGACCATGGTCGTGCGCCGCGAGCTCGTCGGGCGAGCCCGCCCGTTCCCGGCATCGTGGGTGCACGACGAATGGCTGGCCATGGTCGCCGCCGCCAGCGGGGAGATGGACCTGCTCGACGAGGCGCTCGTGGATTACCGCCAGCACGCGGGCAACCAGATCGGCGCGTCGAGTCTGGACGCTTCCGGCCGGCTGGGCCGGCTCACGGCATCCCGCCGCGCACGGAATGCGCGGCTGCTCGCGCGGGCCGTTGACCTGCGGGAACGCGCCGGAGGCTTCGTGCCGGCGCCGACGGCGGAGACCCTGCAGAGGATCGACGCCAAGCTGGCCCATGAGCGGATGCGCAGCGGGTTGCCGGCGGCGCGAGCCCGGCGGGTGCGGCCGGTGCTGCGGGCGCTGCGCGCCGGGGACTACACCCGGTTTGGGCTGGGCCTGCAGGACGTGCTCCGGGACCTGGTCCAGCCCGTCTGAGCGTGTCGGCGCCGGTCAACCGATGAGGTTGCGCGGGCTGGGCCGGAGCAGGCTGCGCCAGCTCTTGCCCTGGGCCGCCTTGAGGGCGCAAATCAGCAGCAGCAGCCAGCCGAACTCGATCAGCGCCGTGCTCTCCGCGGCCGACGTGACGATGAGGATCACCAGCACCAGCGGTGACCAGACGTAGACGAGCGTTCGCTTGTTCGACGCGAGCAACCAGGAGCGCCAGAACGCCAGCCCGACCAGGGCCAGGAACGACAGGAAGCCGACCAGGCCGACCTGGAAGTACACGTCGAGGAACGCGTTGAGCCCGGAGGTCTGGTCGCGCCTGGTGACGAAGTCGAGCCAGCCGTAGGGCGTCACGCCGGTCGGCCAGAGTCCGGCCCAGCCCCAGCCCTCGAGCGGGTGCAGGCCGACCAGGCGCCACATCTCGCTCCAGAGCGAGTACCGGACCCCGAACTCGCTGCCGGCGTTGAGCCCGTCGATGAGCCGGGCTCTGGCGACGAACGCGACGATTCCGACAACCGCGGTGGTGCCGAGCAGACCGATCTGCAGCATCCAACGGTTCTCCACCGGCGTGCGGCGCAGCCAATAGAGCGCCAGCGCCGCCAGCCCGACGAAGAGGGCGACGACGAGGATGACGGGGGAGCGGGTGAGCAGCAGGCCGAAGCCGGCGAGCGCGATCGACCCGATCCCGACGCCGCGGCGCACCGACCGGGCGCGCACCTCGACGATGAAGGTGACCCCGGCGATGAGGGAGACCAGGCCGAAGACGTTGCGGGAGCCGAAGACGCCCTGCACCGGCCCGAGCTGGGCGATGTTGCCCTGGATGCCGAGGAACACGATCGGCAGGTCGAGCAGCAGCCCGGACAGCACCTCGAGGGCGAGGGAGAGCCCGAGCAGCACCCGCAGCACGTCGCCCGTCGCCCGCACGATCTGGATCGTGTCGCGGGCCAGGGCCACATAGATGGCCAGGAAGGTGAAGACGAGCTGGTAGAGCACCCCGCGCACGGTGTCGGGCGCATAGCCCGACCAGAGCACCGAGACGGCGCACCAGCCGACGAAGACCATGATCGAGATCGGAAGGAGCCCGTGCCAGTCGGTGCGCTCCCGGCGGGCGACCAGGGACGCCACGGCGAGAGCGACGAGGGTGACCAGCGCTCCGACCAGTCCGGGCCAGCCCATCACGCCCCGGATGAGGTGGGTGGAGAAGGCAACCCCGATGATCAGCAGGGTCAGCGAGGCGGCGAACCGCGGCGCCCCGAGGAAACGCACGAGCCGGGGCGAGACCTGGCGGCCGGGGATGTTCGGGATCATGGGCTTCCCACGCTACCGTCTACGGCATCGGCAGGGCTGAGGCCTGCTGGCGCTTCGTGACGATCGCGAGCACCACCAGGAGCACCCAACCCGACTCGATCAGCATCCGGCTCTCCGCCACGCTCTGGGCGAGGAGGGCGGCCAGCAGCAGCAGCGGCAGCAGGGCGGACGCCGCATACGGTTCGGTGTCGGCGATCCCACGGCGGGGCCGGTCGACCGCGAGGAACCAGGACCGCCACAGCGTCGACAGCACGAGCGCCGCGAACACGACCAGGCCGACGATGCCGAGCTGCAGCCACACGTCGAGCCAGGCGTCGTGCGCCTGCAGATAGACGACGCCCTTGCGCTCGGCCAGGCCCTTGAACGGCTCGGCCCAGGGGGCCCAGTAGCTGACCCAGCCCCAGCCGAAGACGGGGCGTTCGCTTGCGGCCTCGATCACGCCGCGCCAGATGTCGATCCGGCCGGTGACGTCGGGACTCTTGCCGAATACCGCGAGCAGCTGCGGGGTGAAGGCGGCCACGGCAGCGCCGGCGGCGACGACGGATGCCGCAGCCGCCAGATAGACCGGACGACGCCGGTGCGGTCCGCGATGTCTCGTCCACAGCGCGAAGACGAGCACGACCGTGACGGCCCCGGCCGCCAGCGACACGGTCGCCGACCGGGTGAGCGCGAGCATGAGCACGGCGAGGGCCAGCCAGGCAATGCCCCAGCCCCGGCGCACGGTGCCCGCCGCGAGTTGCACGGCGAAGACGATCACGGCGAGCAGGGCGACGAAGCCGAGCAGGTTGCGGTTGGCGAGGATTCCCTCGATCGGGCCGCCGTGCAGGAGCAGGGCGCGGGACCAGTAGAACGCCTGCGGCACCTTCTCGGTGCCGTAGTCGACCCAGAACGGGAGCACCGGGTGCCGGATGAACACGGCGACGACAGCCTCGAAGACGAGGGACAGGGCGAGCACCCAGCGCAGGGCGCCGCCGAGGGCGCGGAGCAGTTCGACCCAGCTCAGGCAGAGCGCGAGGAAGACCGCGGCGACCGTGGTGGCCCACTGCAGGGTCACCCCGATCAGGGAGGCACCCAGGTAATTCGACCAGGCCAGTGACAGGGTCGCCAGCAGGAGGAAGGCTCCGACGGATTTCGGGAACCGGGTCCAGTTCCAGTCGGGCTTCAGGCGCACCAGCCCGACGATGCTGCCGGCGAGCATGACGAGGGCGATCGCGCCGAAGCCCCACCAGCCGAACAGGCTGCGCCAGAACTGCCCGGCGAAGAGCGTGAAGAAGACCAGGGTCGCGAAGGTGCGAACGACGAATCGGCTCTGGACGGCGGGCATGTGTCTAAGGCTAGTGGGGCATCCGTTGAGAACCGCTCAGGGCGGCGCGCTCTCATCCGCGCTGGTGGCCGAGCGGGTCGCCCAGACCGCCATTGCCCGCGGCTTGCTGTCAAATTCGACGGAGATTTTGGCGTTTTGGCGCCTCTCGGGCCGGTTTTGAGCCGATTCGGGCAGAATTACCGTCGAATTCGACCGGCTCGACCGGCGGACGGGAACCGACCACGGATTTTGATACCCCATGGGGTATAGTGAGGCTATGAAAACAGTAATCGTGGGCGGAGTCGCGGGTGGAATGTCGGCGGCGACGCGGTTGCGCCGGCTGGACGAGGCGGCCGAGATCATCGTATTCGAGCGGGGACGCTACGTCTCGTTCGCGAACTGTGGGTTGCCCTATTACGTGGGCGGCGTCATCCGTGACCGGGGCGACCTGCTGCTGCAGACGCCGGAGTCCCTCGCCAGCCGGTTCCGCCTGGACGTGCGGATCGACCACGAGGTGACCCGGATCGATCGCGAGTCGAAGACGGTCTTCGTGCGCGACACGCTCACCGGGGAGGAAGCCTCCGAGAGCTATGACCGGCTGATCCTCGCCGCCGGGGCAACCACGCGCAGCGTGCTGGCCCACTCCGACATTCCCGTGCACACCCTGCGCACGGTCGATGACGTCGACCGGATCACCGCGATCCTCGACGCCGCTGCCAGCCCGGTCTCCGCCGTCGTCATCGGCGCCGGTTTCATCGGCCTCGAGGCCGTCGAGAACCTCGTGCTGCGCGGCGTCGCCGTGACCGCGGTCGAGTTCGGCCCCCAGATCCTCGGCCCGCTCGACGCCGAAATGGCGGCCCCCGTGCTCGACGCGCTGCGGGCGAAGGGCGTGGACGTGCGCCTCGGCACCGCGGTGAAGGGCACCTTCGGCGGCCGGGTGCAGCTCAGCGACGACACCGACGTCGCGGCCGACTTCCTGATCGAGGCCACCGGCGTGCGACCGGACACCTCCCTGGCCGAGCAGGCCGGGCTCCGGATCGGCGAGAGCGGCGGGATCTGGGTGGACGACACCCAGCGGACCAGCGACCCCTCGATCTACGCGGTCGGCGACGGGGTGGAGAAGGTCGACGCGATCAACGCCCAGCCCACCCGGATCGCGATGGCCGGGCTGGCCAACCGCCACGGGCGCGCATCCGCCGACAGCATCGCCGGCACTCCCGCCTCGGCCGCCCCCGCGTTCGGCGCCGCCATCGTCGGCGTGTTCGGCATCACCGTGGCCATGGTCGGCTGGAGCGAGCGGCGCCTCGTCGCCGAGGCGAGACCGCACCGGATCGCGCACACCCACCCGGCCAGCCACGCCACCTATTACCCGGGGGCCGAGACCATGTCGATCAAGCTGCTCATCGACTCCGAGACGGACGCCATCCTCGGCGCCCAGATCGTCGGCGGCAGCGGGGTGGACAAGCGGATCGACATCCTGGCCACCGCGATGGCCGGCGGGATCACGGCATCCGCCCTGACCCGGCTCGAGCTGGCCTACGCGCCGCAGTACGCATCGGCCAAGGACCCGATCAACCAGCTCGGCTACGTCGCCGACAACCTCGCGACCGGCTCGACCCGGAACCTGCAGTGGCACGAACTGGAATCGGCGCTGGAGGACGGTGCCGTGCTGATCGACGTGCGCACCAGCGGCGAATTCGCCGCGGGCAGCATCCCGGGCGCCGTGAACGTGCCGCTGGACGACCTCAGGGAGCGCCTGGCCGAATTGCCGGATGCCCCGCTCGTCGTGCACTGCCAGGTCGGGCAGCGCGGGCACACCGCCGCCCGTATCCTGAGCCAGAACGGTTTCGACGTTCGGAACCTCGACGGCGGCTACCGCACCTGGACCGCCGGCGTCTCCACCCTCACCCCCGCTCCCGCCCCCGTTCCCGAAAGGATCCCGGCATGAACGAGATCACCGTCGCCGACCTGTCCGCGCTTCCCGCTCCCGTCGTGATCGACGTGCGCGAGCCGTTCGAATACGCCGACGGCCACATCGCCGGCGTCACCCACATCCCGCTCGGCGAACTGGTGCAGCGCGTCGACGAGGTTCCCCGCCAGGGGCCGGTCTACCTGGTCTGCGCGGTCGGCGGGCGCAGCGCCCAGGCGACGGCGTTCCTGGCCGACCAGGGCGTCGACGCCGTCAACGTCTCCGGCGGCATGACCTCCTGGCGGCAGGCCGGGCTTCCCATCGAACGAAAGGCGTGACCATGACGACCGACGACACGGCCCAGCAGAAGAAGATCATCAACCGCCTCCGCCGGGCCCAGGGCCAGCTCGCGGCGGTCATCACAGCCGTCGAGGCCGGCGGCAGCTGCAAGGATGTCGTCACCCAGCTCGCCGCGGTGTCGAGCGCCCTCGACCGCGCGGGCTTCGTGATCGTGTCCACGGCCATGCGCGAGTGCCTCGACAACCCGGGCGCGGAGAACACCCTCACCGTGGACGAGCTCGAGAAGCTGTTCCTCACCCTCGCCTGACCGCCCAGCCCGACCACCGGGCGCTGGACGGGCATTAGCGGCGGGCGGCGCTAGACGAAGGCGGCCTGGCCGGTGATCGTGCGACCGACGATCAGGGTGTTCATCTCCTGGGTGCCCTCGTATGAGTAGATCGCCTCCGCATCGGAGAAGAAGCGGGCGACGTCGTAGGAGAGCACGATCCCGTTGCCGCCGAAGAGTTCCCGGCACCAGGCGACCGTCTCGCGCATCCTCGCCGTCGTGTAGAGCTTGGCCAGCGCGGAGTGCTCGTCGCGCTGGCTGCCCTCGTCCTGCATCTGCGAGACCCGCACCACCATGGCCAGGCTCGCCGTGATGTTGCCGAGCGACTTCACGAGCAGGTCCTGCACCAGCTGGTGCCCGCCGATCGGCTTGCCGAACTGCTCGCGCTCCTTCGAATACGCCACGGCGGCCTCGTAGGCTCCCATCGCCGTGCCCACTGCGGCCCAGGACACCTCGGCCCGGGTCAGGCGCAGCACCTTCGCGGCGTCCTTGAACGAGTTGGCGTTCTGCAGCCGGTTGCGTTCGGGCACCACGACGTTGTCGAGGGTGATGTCGGCGTTCTGCACGGCTCGGAGGCTGATCTTGCCCTCGATCTTGGTGGCCGTGTAGCCGGGGGCGTCCGTGTGCACGATGAAACCCTTGACCTGCCCGTCCGCGGTGTCCTTCGCCCAGATGATGGTGATGTCCGAGAAGGTCGCATTGCCGATCCAGCGCTTGGCCCCGTTCAGCAGCCAGACGTCGCCGTCGCGGGTTGCCGTGGTGCGCAGGCCCTGCGCCGCGTCGGAGCCGGAGAGCGGCTCCGTCAGCCCGAACGCGCCGACGATCTCGCCGGAGGCCAGCCGGGGCAGCCATTCGTCGCGCTGCTCCTGCGACCCGGTCGTAGAGATGGTGCCGCAGGCCAGCCCGTTCTGCACGCCGACGAAGGTGGCGACGGATGCGTCCACCCGGGCGATTTCCAGCGCCACGAAGCCGCGGAACACGGCCGAGTTCGGAAACGGCCGTGTCTCCGGCCAGCCGAAGGAGTACGCGCCGAGTTCGGCCAGCGGCCGGATGACCTCCTCCGGGAACTCGGCGCGCTCCCAGCATCCGTTCGCGATCGGCCTGACGTCCGATTCGAGGTAGGCGCGCAGCCTGGTCAGGGCCGCCTTCTCCGGGTCGCTGAGCAGGTTCTCATAGCCGTAGACGTCACTGGCGAGTGGCTCGAAAGTCATTGGGTGCTCCATTGCAGGGTGCGACGGCCTCGCGTGCGGCGATCGGCGAATTCCCGCCAGCCTAGGTGGCGGGTCTGGGTCGGCCGAAAGCGCTTGGTAGTTTGGTCTAAACCGAGTAGTACAGGAGCCAGCATGTTTGTGGGCATCGCCAATTCACCCCGGAACTACGCCTGGGGCTCCACTACCGCGATCGCGGGCCTGCTCGGGCACGCCCCCTCCGGCAAACCGGAGGCCGAACTGTGGCTGGGCGCCCACCCCGGCTCACCGTCGGTCATCACCGACCCGGAGCAGGTCGGCGGCTGCGCCACGCTCACCGAGTGGATCGCCGCAGCCCCGGAGGCCGCCCTCGGCGAGGCCCCGGCGCGCGCCTCAGGCGGAGCACCCCGGCTACCGTTCCTGATGAAGATCCTGGCCGCGGCGAGCCCGCTCTCCCTGCAGGCGCACCCCACCATGGAACGTGCCCGTTCGGGCTTCGCCCTGGAGAACGAGGCCGGAATCCCGGTCGACGCCGCGGACCGCAACTACCGTGACCCCTTCCACAAGCCCGAGGTCATCTTCGCCCTGAGCGAGAGCTTCGAGGCTCTCTGCGGCTTCCGGGAGCCGGTGGAGATCCGGCGAATCCTCGGCGAGTTCCGCGCCCTCGACGTGGCGAGCGACGACCCGCAGCCCGGCGCCCTGGACGCCCTCGAACAGCGTCTGCTCGGCCCGGAGGCCCTCCGCGACACCGTCGACTGGCTGCTGCGCGACGGGCGCGGGGAAGACAGCGGCGAGGTCGCCTGGCTGGTCGAACGCGTCGTCGCCCTCGCAGGCAGCGCGGTCGGCCTGTCTCACGGCGGCGCCATCTTGGAGTTCCCGCTCGAGCTGGACACCGTGCGCAAGCTGGCCGTCGCCTATCCGGGCGACCCGGGCATCGTCATCTCCCTACTCACCAACCGGGTGTCGCTGCGCCGCGGCGAGGTGCTCTACCTGCCGGCCGGCAACATCCACGCCTATCTCTCCGGCCTCGGGGTCGAACTGATGGCGGCCTCAGACAATGTGCTGCGCGGCGGTCTCACCCCCAAGCACATCGACGTCGACGAACTGCTCGACGTGCTCGAGTTCACGTCGCTGCCCGTGCCCTACCTCGCCCCCGTGTCCCACAGCCCAGGCGTGGCCGAATACCGCCCGGCCGTGGACGACTTCGCCCTGGTGCACATCGAGGCGGAGGCGGGAGCGGATGCCGCCGCCGGCGTTCCGATGCGTCAGTTCACGCTGACGGGACCCGGTATCGCCATCTGCACGGCCGGCGGATTCCTCGTGGCCGGGGCGACGTCATCCGTCACCCTCAAACGCGGCGAATCGGTCTACATCACGCCGGACGAGGGCACCCTGACCTTCGCCGGCTCCGGCGACGTGTTCCTGGCCACCACCCCCTGACCCGCGCCCGCCGGTCGCCCGTCGCCCGTCGAATTCGACGGACTTTTTGCCGTTTGAGTCCGGAAATGCCGGGTTTCGGGCCATTCTCGGCAAAATCTCCGTCGAATTTGACGTGCCCGAGACGAGTTGGGGAGCAGTGGATGCGCGCGTAGCTTCTCCACCGCAGGTGTGGAAACCGCGGGGCATCCACACAACGACGGATGTCGTCGGCCGGCTGACCCGTCAGTGCGATGCTGCCCGGCATGCGCTCGCTGCCGAAGGACATCGCCGAACTCGGTTTGTTCGTCAAGCGGGCCGTGCTGCTGTCGAGGGGCTGGTCGGATCGGGATCTTCGCCGCGCGGTGAATCAAGGGACGATCCTTCGGATTCGCAAGGGGTGGTACTCGGTCCCCTCCGCGCCACGGTTCGCCGCGGAGGCATTCAGGATCGGCGGCCGCCTGGCCGGGTTGAGTTGCCTGAGCACCTGGGGAATCTGGACCCCGGAGACCAGAAAGATCCACGTCACGGTGCCCGATGCCGCCCGCGGACTGCGAAGGCCCACTGACATGCGGGCGCCGTTTGATCGAGCAGACGGTCACCGATATCGCGTGACCTGGAATGATGCCGCGACCGATCGGCACGCGTCATTCCGGTGGCGAACGAGCGTGATCGATGCGCTCGTGCATGTGCTGGAAAACCACGACCGGGTCACGTCGATAGTGTGTCTTGACGCGGCACTGCACAGCAGGGAGGAGGGTGGTGCCGGGATCGTGGAGTCGGATCTCGACGAGATCTTCGCCCGCGCCCCTCAACGGGTTCAGGCCTGGCGCTCGCAGGTCGATGGGCGTGCGGGTTCAGGCGGCGAGACGGAATTCCGTCTTCTCGCGCTCGAGGCCGGAATCCCGTTCGTTCCCCAGCCTTTTGTCGCGGGTGTCGGTTTCCTGGACGGCCAAATCGGGCCGTCGGTCTTCGTCGAGGTCGATGGTGCGAATTGGCACGACAACCCGGAGGCCTTCGCCGTCGACCGCGAACGCGACATCCTCGTGGCGGGCAAGAACGGGCGTGTCCTGCGGTTCAGCTATCCTCTGTTCCGCCGCAAATGGCAGCTCTGCGCAGCGGCCATGGCCAATGCCCTCGCCGACGATTACCGGCTGGCGAAGCAGACGGAATTCCCGGCCTTCCCCTGGCGCATGCAGCCCCGCCCGGCCTCACGCCCGCCCCGCCCGGCCGACGTCGACGCCCCCTGACCTGCAGACGCTGTCCTCCCGAGCGGTGCCAGCCGGTCAAATTCGACGGACTTTTTGCCGTTTTGCTGTCAGATATCCGGAAAAAACCGTGATTTGCGCAAAATTACCGTCGAATTCGACGGGCACGGGGCGAAACGGATGCCGCGCCCGGCCGGGTCAGCCGACGCGGCTGCCGCCGAACGTGCGACGGTACGCCGTCGGGGTGGTCTGGAGCACCTTGACGAAGTGGTGCCGCATCACCGCCGCGGCCCCGAAACCGGTGTCCGCGGCCACCTCCTCGAGGCTGCGCGAGGTCTCCTCGAGCAACTGCTGGGCTCGGAGCAGGCGCTGGCGGTTCAGCCACGCGGTCGGCGTCGTGCCCAACTCGGCGCGGAACCGGCGGGCGAACGTGCGCGGTGACATCAGGGACCGGCGGGCCAGGCTGTCGACGGTGAGTTCCCGATCGAGGTTGTGCAGCATCCACTCGGTGACCGCGGCGAACGAGTCGCTCGGGCACTCGGTGACCGGGGCCTGAATGAACTGGGACTGCCCGCCGTCGCGCTGCGGCGGCACGACCATGCGCCGGGCAATGATGTTCGCAGCCGCGGCGCCGAGCTCCTTGCGCACGATGTGCAGGGCGGCGTCGATGCCGGCCGCGGTCCCGGCGCCCGTGACGACCTTCCGGTCCTCCACGAACAGAACGTCGGGGTCGACCTCGGTCTGCGGATAGGCCCGGGCCAGGGCGTCGGTGTACATCCAGTGGGTGGTGCTGCGCCTGCCGTCGAGGATGCCCGCCGCCCCCAGCACGAACGCCCCGCTGCAGACGCTGAGCACCCACGCTCCGCGAGCCTCCGCCTCGCGTACGACCCGAAGGATGTCGGGGTGGATGCCGGCGCCCTCCTGGTAGGCCGGGATGGCGACCAGATCGGCGTCGTCTGCCGCGGCGAGGCCTTCGGTGACCACGATGTCGAAGCCGAGCTTCGTGCGCACCGGCCCGGGCTCGGCGGCCGTGACGTGGAAGTCGAAGACGGGACCGCCGTGCTCGCTCCGGTCGATCCCGAAGACCTCGCAGATGACGCCGAACTCGAACGGCGCCATTCCCGGCATGGTGACGCAGACGACCTTGCTGAGCATGAGTATTCCCTTTTCGAAAAGGACGAGCGTGGAGCCGGACGGGCGGATGGCAGGAATCCGACGATTCGTGGCAATCCTGCCACTGGCGGCAGGAAAACACAATACGTAGAATTTCTGCCATGATCATCCTCACTATGGCCATCGTGTTGCTCGTCGTCTGGGGCGTCGTCGCCACCATTCTCGGTCTCGGCAACGACGGGCTGGGCCGGCCGGAACTCGCGGATCGGAACCGGGGACCGGAGATGCGGCAGGGCTGAGGCTAGGCTGGACGCGCGGCAATGCAGGGTTGACGCACGATTCTGCGAGGTTCAGATGGCTTGGCTTGTCACCGGCGGCGCCGGCTATATCGGTTCGCACATCGTGCGTGCCTTCCTCGCCGAGGGGATCGACGTCGTCGTCGTGGACGACCTCTCCAGCGGGCACGCGGAGTTCGTGCCGGATTCGGTTCCGTTCGTCCAGGGCGACATCCTGGACGGCGACCTCCTGATGCGCACCTTCGCCGAACACGACGTCACCGGTGTCGTGCACGTCGCCGGGTTCAAGTACGCCGGCGTCTCGGTGCAGCGCCCGCTGCACACCTATCGGCAGAATGTGACCGCGACGGCCACCCTCCTCGCGGCGATGCAGGAATCCGGAGTCAACCGGATGGTGTTCTCCTCCAGTGCCGCCGTCTACGGCACCCCGCACACCGACCTCGTCACCGAGGACACACCGAAGAGCCCCGAGTCGCCCTATGGCGAGTCCAAGCTGATCGGCGAGTGGCTACTGCGAGACCAGGGCATCGCGGCCGGGCTCACGCACACCTCACTGCGCTACTTCAACGTGGTCGGCTCCGGCGCGCTGGAGCTGCGCGACACCAGCCCCCACAACCTGTTCCCCCTGGTCTTCGACGCCCTGATCGACGGACGCACCCCGAGCATCAACGGCAAGGACTACGCCACACCCGACGGCACCTGTGTTCGCGACTACATCCACGTGGCCGACCTCGCCGTGTCCCACGTTGCTGCGGCCAGGCGGCTGGATGCCGGTCAGCCGATCCTCCCGCTGTACAACCTCGGCAGCGGCGATGGCGTGTCGGTGGGCCAGATCATGTCGACCGTCTCCGCCGTGACCGGGATCGAGTTCACGCCGGTGATCGGCCCTCGCCGGCCCGGCGACCCGGACCGGATCGTCGCGTCGGGCGAGCTTGCCGCCCGGGACCTCGACTGGGAGATGCGGCACAGCCTCGAAGACATGGTGGGCAGCGCCTGGGCGTCCCGGCAGGCGGCATCCGCCCCGCACATCTGACCCAATCTCGCGAATCGGCGAGTCGAAACTCTCCAGCCAATATTGAGGGTTTAGGATCTGCGACTTGACGGCAGGGAATTACACGGCTGTAATTAGGGCTGACGGGTAATTCGGGCACATTTTTGCAGTGGGGTGGGAGACGATATGACGCAGTCTGAGTATCGTTCCGGGGTTCCTGAGGACTGGTTCATTGACCCGGTTCGTTTGGGTGTCCCCGGAGTTCGCAAGGAAACCGGCGACGGCGATCCGTTGTCGTGGCAGTCGGATTCGCTGTGCGCGCAGACCGACCCTGAGGCGTTCTTCCCTGAGAAGGGTGGCTCCACCCGCGATGCGAAGAAGATCTGCTCCTCCTGCGAGGTGAAGACCCAATGCCTGCAGTACGCGCTCGCGAACGACGAACGCTTCGGCATCTGGGGTGGCCTCTCCGAACGCGAACGGCGCAAACTGCGCAAACGCGCCAGCTGACCCGGCGCGCGGCGCGGCCGTCCCGGTCGGCGCCCCGCGCGGCACCAGGGTTCCCCGCTTCGCCCCCTCCGACGTCGACCCATCCGGGCGGCGGATTTCAGGCGCGCCCCAGCGCTTCCGCGACGTTCGGCGCGGACCAACCTAGGCTGTGACCGATATGCATGCCAGAGTCACCGCCATCCTTGTTGCCCGAAACGGCTCAGAGCACCTCGAGACAACCCTCGAGGCGCTGAGCCGGCAGACACGTCAGCCCGACGTCGTCATCACCGTTGACTGCGGATCCACGGACAACAGCGCCGCGCTGCTGGCTGCCTACGGCCCGACTCATTTCATCTCCGCCGACTCCGACCTCACCTTCGGGGAGGCCATCGCCGCCGCGGTGCGCGTGACGGCGCCTCCCGAATCCGACGGCGAGATGCTCTGGCTCCTGGCCCAGGACAGCGCCCCCGAGCCGGGCGCCCTCGCCGCGATGCTCGGTGAGCTCGAGATCGCCCCCTCGGTGGCCGTGGCCGGCCCCAAGGTGATGGACTGGCACGTCCGCGACTACATCCACGAATTCGGGCAGTCGATGACACCCGGCGGCGCGACCGTGACCCTCGTCGAAAGCGAACTGGACCAGGGGCAGCACGACGGCATGAGCGACGTGCTCGCCGTCAGCGCCGGGGGGATGCTCGTGCGCCACACCGTCTGGGAACGCCTCGGCGGCTTCGACCCGGCACTGCCCTCGGCAGATGACTCCCTCGACTTCTGCGTGCGCGTGCGGATGGCCGGGTACCGCGTCTCCGTGGTGGCCGCCGCACGCATCGCGTCCGCCGGCGACGGTGTGGCCGGCCCCAGCGGGTCCTCACGCGGCCGGGCACGCCGCAAACGCGTCCGCGCCGTGCGCGCCGCCCAGCTCCACCGCCGCCTCGTCTATTCCCAGGGCTGGATGATCCCGGTGCACTGGCTCGGTCTGGTCCCCCTGGCGTTGTTCCGGTCCGTGGGACAGCTGTTGCAGAAGGAACCCGGCGCCGTCCTCGGCGAGTTCTCGGCCGCGTTCGCCGCGGCCTTCAGCGGGATCCGGGTCTCCGCCGCGCGGCGCCGTTTCGCCGCGACCCGCACGCTGGGCTGGGGCTCGATCGCCAGCCTGAGAGTGTCCTCGGCCGAGGTGCGCCGCCGGCACGCGCTCAAACGGGAGACCAGCCTCACCGGGGCGAGGGGCGACCGGCCCGAGATCCGGTTCTTCGCAGGCGGCGGAGCCTGGACGGTGATCGCCGCGGCTGTTGCCGGGGTCGCCATCCTGGCCCCCCTGCTCGGGGCCCGCACCCTCACCGGCGGTGGGCTGCTGCCGTTGTCGGGCACCCCCGCCGGGTTGTGGGCTGCCGTCGGCTACGGCTGGCGGGACATCGGACTCGGTTTCGTCGGCGCGGCAGACCCGTTCGCGGCTGTCCTGGCGATCCTCGGCTCGCTCACCTTCTGGTCACCCTCCTTCGCGCTCGTCCTGGTGTACTTCCTCGCCCTGCCGGTGGCGGCGCTCGGCGCCTGGCTCGCGGCAAGCCGTCTCTCGCACCGGGCCTCGATCCGGGCCGTCGCCGCCGCGCTGTGGATCCTCGCCCCGACGTTCCTCAGCGCCCTCGCGGCGGGCCGCCCCGCCGCGATTCTCGTGCACCTGCTCCTCCCGTGGCTGTTCTTCGCCGGCTACGCGGCCGCCCGGTCCTGGTCGGCGTCCGCCTCGGCCGCGCTGTTGTTCGCCGCGATCGTCGCCTGCGCGCCGTCGCTGGCCCCCGCCCTGATCGTGGCCTGGCTGGTGTCCATCCTGGCCAGCGGCCGAGCGGTCATGCGCTACCTCGGCATCCCCCTGCCCGCGCTCGCCCTGGCCGCACCCCTGATCTGGGACCAGGGCCTGCGCGGCAACTGGCTCGCACTGATCGCCGACCCCGGGGCGCCGGTGCCGAGCGCCGCCGTCTCCGTCTGGCAGCTCCTGCTCGGCTTCCCGACCGGTGAGCTCGGCGGCTGGACCCCCCTGCTCGAGATGCTCGGACTGCCCGGTGTCCACGCGTCCATCCTTGTTCCGGTGCTGCTCATCCCGCTGGCCCTGCTCGCGGCCGTCTCGCTGTTCCTTCCCGGCGCGCGGGGCGCCAGCTTCGCGTTCCTGGCCGTGTTGCTCGGCCTCGGCACCGCTGTCGCCTCCACCCACCTGTTCCTCTCCTCGGTTGGATCCCAGTCGGTGAACGTCTGGCCGGGAGCCGGACTCAGCCTGGCCTGGCTCGGTCTCGTCGGCGCGGTCGTGTTCGCGCTTCGCAGCATGCCGCGGTTCTCGATCGCGCCGGCGGTCAGCGCGGTCATCGCCCTGGTGATCGTGGCGGCCCCCCTGATCGCGGCCCTGCCGCTCGGCACCAGCGTCGTGCAGGAAGGCACCGACAGGACCCAGCCGGCATTCGTCGCGGCCGAGGCCCGAACGGATGCCCGGGTCGGCACCCTGCAGATCGTGCCCCAGCCGGACGGCGGCATCCTGGCCACCATCGTTCGCGGTGACGGCGCCACCCTGGACCACCAGGCGACCCTGAGCAGCACCGACGGCTCCCTCTCCGCCTCCGAACGGGACCTGGCGACCCTGGCCGGCAACCTTGCCTCCCGCAGCGGGCTGGATGCCGCCGGCGGACTGGCCGACTTCGGCATCCGCTTCGTGCTCCTGCGCCCGGCAGCGGTCGTGCCGACCGGACCGGGCAGCGCGGCCCCGGCCAGCTCCGCCGCGCTCGAGACGGCCGGGCGCTCGACGACCGCGCTGGACGGTGACGCTGCCCTCGTCCCGGTGGGCGATACCGCCTTCGGCCGGCTCTGGCGGCATGACGCCGCGGCCGTGCCCGGTGCCGCAGGCGAGATCCCCCGCAACGCCGGCGGCCTT
This sequence comes from Cryobacterium mannosilyticum, assembly GCF_004402705.1. Lineage (NCBI taxonomy): Bacteria > Bacillati > Actinomycetota > Actinomycetes > Micrococcales > Microbacteriaceae > Cryobacterium > Cryobacterium mannosilyticum. The sequence goes on from NZ_SOFM01000043.1 coordinate 123,906, forward strand.
CTCGGCCTGGTCTTCGCGCTGGTCGCGGCCGTCGTCATCGGAGCGACAGTGCTGCTCTCGATTCCAACCGGCGCGGGCCCGGAGGCCGTGCGCCAGGCGAACCGGGACGCGATCCGGCAGACGGCCAGGGCCGACGCACGCACGAAGAAGGCAGACGCCCGGGAACTGAAACGGGCAGCGAAGGCGAAGGCGCCCGCCGTGACCGACGCCGGGAAACCAGCCGACGAAACCGCTGTCGATGTGGCCGATACCGACGCCATCCTCGCCGATGACGCCCCCGCCGACGAACGCGCGGCCGACGAACCCCCGGCCGACGAGCGCCCGGCCGACGAACCCCCGGCCGAACCGACGACCCCCCTGGAGGAGGATGACGATGCCAAGTAGACGTAGGGTCGCCCTCTTCGGGGCCCGGGCACTGGCCGGCACGGTGGGTCTGGCCGTCGCGGTCGTCGTCGTCGGCGCCGCGGCGGTCGTGCCGTGGCCGACGCTCGATAGGGCTCCGGCATCCGTTCTCGTCGCGCCAGTGCCGACGGAACAGCAGCGGGTCTGCCCCGGCCCCCTGCTGACCCTCGCCGAGGACTCGAGCCAGGCCCAGGCCGCCACGTCCGTCGGCCCGGCGGATGCCGAGTTCGGCGCCAACGCGACCTCGGCCGGATCCGACTGGATCCGTCCGTCGTCCACGGAGCTCGCGGCACCCGATAACGCGAAGAGCGACGTGGACGGCGCACCGCGCCTGGTTCGGGTGCCCGTGCAGGATGGGGCGACCACGGTTCCGCTCGTCGGGGCCAGCCAGTCCCAGACCGCGGCGACCGATTCGCTCGCCGGCCTCGCCGTCGCTGCCTGCGCCGAAGCCGTCAGCGATGCCTGGCTTGTCGGCGGGTCCACCGATGTGGGCCGCACCAGTCTTGTCCTGCTCAGCAATCCCAGCACCGTCGTCGCGGCCGTCGACCTGGCGGTCTACGGCGAGGCCGGCCTGGTGAACGCGCCCGGGTCGACCGGGATCCTGGTCCAGCCCGGCGCACAGCGGATCGTCTCCCTCGCCGGACTGGCCCCGAACCTCCGTTCCCCGGTCGTCCACGTCTCCTCTCACGGCGGCCAGGTTGCCGCGGCCCTCGAGCAGAGCGTGGTCCGGGGCCTCGAACCAGGCGGCGCCGAAATCGTGGGGTCGTCGGCCGTGCCGGGGCTCACCCAGCGGATCGCAGGCCTGCTCATCACCACGCAGGCGGCGGTTGCGGCGACGGACAGCACGGGGATCGCCGAGGACACCCCGTCTGTGCGGATTCTCGTCCCCGGCGACACCGCCGCCACCGTGGAGCTGGGCGTGGTGGGTGCGGGCGGACAACAGGTCGGAATCGAAAGCGAAGAGGGCAAACCTGGCGGGTCCTCGCTGCAGGTCGAGATCCAGCCCGGAATCGCCACGGAGGTTCCGCTGGTCGGACTCATACCAGGTGCCTACTCGGTCGAACTCCGGTCGGACCAGCCGATAGTGGCCGCGGCCCAGGCGTCCTCGGTCGGAACCGCCGGCAAGGACTTCGCCTGGTTCTCGGCCTCCGGAACGCTCGACGACGACTTCCTCGTCGCCGTCGCCCCCGGACCCGGCCCGGCGCTCCACCTCGTGAACACCGCCGACGAGGACGCCACCTACACCGCGACCCCCGAGACGGGCCAGCCGGTCACGGTGACCGTGCCGGCCGGTGAGTCAGGAACGCTGCCGCTGACGGCATCCGCCCGCTACCTCGTCTCCGGCGGCCGAACGACCGTCGCCTCGGTCGGCTATTCCGGGGCCGGGCTGGTGTCATCCTTCACCCTCGGCCAGGCCGGGCCGCTGGCCGCGCCTATCCAAGTCTACCCCCACTGATAAAGCCCGCCGCCGGTGCTGGCAGACTGGTCTGACGTGTCCCTTGAACCTCTGGAGCCAGCAGTGACCAGCACCGACGCCCCGCCCCGCCCCCCGGCGATCGAGCCGGTCGCCATCGCCGTGATCGGGGGCTCCGGCCTCTACCGATTGTTCGACGACGCAACGTCCACCTCGGTCGAGGTGGACACGCCGTACGGTCCTCCCTCGGCTCCGATCACCATCGGTGAGCGCGCCGGCCGACGGGTCGCGTTCCTGCCCCGGCACGGCGGCGGGCACTCCGCTGCCCCGCACCTGATCAACTACCGGGCGAACATCTGGGCGCTCGCCTCACTCGGCGTCACCGCCATCATCTCGTCCTCGGCCGTCGGCGGTGTCAGCCCCGAGTACCCGCCGGGCCTGCTCGTCGTGACCGACCAGTTCATCGACCGCACGTCCGGCCGTGCCGACACCTTCTTCGACCGGGGGAGCGTCGCGCACCTTGCGGCGGCCGACCCGTTCGACCCGATCCTGCGCCGAACCGCCGTCGCGGCCCTCGCCGGCCTCGACGAGGACTTCGCTCCGTCCGGCACCGTCGTCGTGATCCAGGGGCCGCGGTTCTCCACCCGGGCGGAATCGCTCTGGTTCCGGGCCGTGGGGGCGCACATCGTCAACATGACCCAGTACCCCGAGGTGGTGCTCGCCTCCGAGCTGAACATCGGAACGGTCAACCTGTCGTTCGTGACCGACGCCGACGCCGGGCTGTCCCCGGAGGCCGGGCTGTCCCCGGGGGAGGGGGCCGACGCGGATGCCGTCTCCGCCACGCTCGTCTTCGCCCGGCTCGCCGACGCCCAGCCGCGCATCCTCGCCGCCATCGACGCGATCCTGCGCTCCGTTCCCGGGGACTTCGCGCCCCGGCAACTGATCGACCCTGGGCAGGTCGCCGCGGTGCTCGCCCGGCCGGCCGCCCCGGGAGCCGGGCTCCCGCTGTGAACGCCCCGCGCCTGCTCGTCACCGGTGGTGCCGGCTTCATCGGCGGCGCCGTCGTCACGGCCGCACTCGAGCACGGGTGGAGCGTGCGCGTGCTCGACTCCCTCCGCAGCGACGTGCACGGGGCGCTGCCCCTCGTCGACCCGCGGGTCGACGTCATCGTCGGCGATGTGACCGATCCCGGCGTCGTCGCTGTCGCGCTGCGGGGGATCGACCTCGTCTGCCACCAGGCCGCGAAGGTCGGGCTCGGCGTGGACTTCTCCGATGCCCCGGACTATGTCAGGAGCAACGAGGTGGGTACGGCCGTGCTCCTGGCCGCGATGACGGCAGCCGGCATCGACCGGCTGGTGCTGGCCTCGTCAATGGTTGTCTACGGCGAGGGCAGCTTCCGCGGTTCCCGCGGCCCGGCCCGGCCGGGGCCGCGCCGGGTCGCCGACCTGACGGCCGGCGTCTACGACCCGGTGGACGAGGTCACCGGCGAACGACTCGAACCCGCGCTCACCACCGAGGAGGACCCGCTCGACCCGCGCAACGTCTATGCGGCCACCAAACTCGCCCAGGAATACCTGGCCTCGGCCTGGGCCCGGGCGACCGGCGGCCGGGTCGCCGCACTGCGCTACCACAACGTGTACGGCCCCGGGATGCCGCAGAACACGCCGTACGCCGGCGTCGCCTCCCTGTTTCGCTCGGCCCTCGAGCGCGGCGAGGCACCCCGCGTGTTCGAGGACGGCGCCCAGCGCCGCGACTTCGTGCACGTCGCGGACATCGCCTCGGCCAACCTCGCCGCACTCGACTGGACCGGCGACAGCCCGGCATCCACCTTCCGGGCCTTCAACGTCGGCAGTGGCACCGTGCACACCATCGGTGACCTGGCCGAGGCGCTCAGCCGCGCCTCCGGCGGGCCTGACCCCGTGGTCACCGGTGAGTTCCGGCTCGGGGACGTGCGGCACATCACCGCGTCGTCCGAACGCATCCGCACCGAACTCGGCTGGTCCCCGACGGTGACCTTCGAGCGCGGCGTCGCGGAATTCGCCACCGCCCCGTTGCGGGCCGCCGTGCGGCGCTGAGGCGCAACGGCCCATCCGGAACGGCCCATCCGGAACGGCCCGCCCGGTCGGGTCAGCCCGCCGCGACCGGATGCCGGGGCAGCAGCACGTCGAAGCGGCAGCCGCCCGGCACGTTGCGCACCACGACCTCGCCGCGATGGGCCCGCACGATGCCCTGCACGATCGCCAGACCGAGCCCGGCCCCGCCCGACCGGGTCGGCTCCGAAGCCGGGGTGCGCGGTTCGCTCGCGCGCCAGCCGGCCTCGAAGACGCGGCCGAGGTCCTGTTCCGGGATACCGCCGGCGGAGTCCTGCACCGAGATCACGGCGCGTCCGTCGTCGTTCTCGGTGACCGACACCACGATCTCCAGTCCGGCCGGGGAATGCTGGATCGCGTTCATGACCAGGTTCCCGACCACCCGCGACAGCTCGCGTGGGTCGGCAAGGATGGTCAGACCGGTTTCGCCTTCGAACCGGAGGTCGAGGGACTTCGCCCGGGCGACCGGCCAGAACCCGGCGACGGTGTCACTGATCAGGTCGTAGAGGGAGACCGGTTCCACGGCCAGCCGCAGTGTGCCGGAGTGGATCCGCGACAACTCGAACAGGTCGTCGACCATCCCGGAGAGCCGGTCGACCTGGCCGCGCATCTGCGCGTAATACCGGTCGGGGTCCTCCGCCATGCCGTCCTCGAGGGCCTCGGCCATCGCCCGGATGCCCGCCAGCGGTGTGCGCAGGTCGTGCGAAATCCAGGCGATCAGTTCCCGGCGTGACTCCTCCACCCGGTTCTCCCGCGCCCGGGACTCGGCCAGGCGCTCGCCCGTCGCCGCCAGCTCACCGGCCAGCGCCGCGAACTCGGTGTTGCTGTGCCGGTCCGCCGCAACGACCCGTTCGCCGCGGCCGAGGCTCGCCGCGGCCGAACGCAGCTCACGACCCTCCCGCACCAGGCTGCGGCCGAGCACCGCGGACATGACGAGCGACACCAGGCCGGCCACTCCCGCGACCCAGTAGAAGACGGTGACGTCGTGGGTGGAGACGTACATCTGCGAGGCGACCGCCGCCATCCCGCCCACCACGGAGACCACCGCGGCGAGGGCGACGACCATCAGCTGCAGCACGAGGGAGGCACGGGACAGCATCCGCAGGGCCAACAGGCCGAGCGCGCCGACGACGACCGCGCTGGCGAGAGCGAACAGGGTCACGGTGGCCAGGACGTCCAGGGTCATCAGTCTCTCCGTTCCTCAGGTGCCGCTTCCGGGCGGCCGAGGAGCACCGGGTCGAACCGGTAGCCGACCCCCCAGACCGTGTTCAACAGCCGCGGATGCGCAGAGTCGGCCTCGATCTTCTCCCGCAGCCGGCGCACATGCACGGTGACCGTGGACAGGTCTCCGAATTCCCAGCCCCAGACCGAACGCAGCAGGTCCTCCCGGCTGAGGACCTTGTGCGGCCGCCCGATCAGGTAGGCGAGCAGGTCGAACTCGCGGGCGGTGAGTACCAGGGGCTCCCCGTTCAGCCGCACCTCGTGGGCAGACGAGTCCAGCGTGAAGTCGCCGACGCTGACCAGTCCCTCCGGGACGAAACCGGCGACATTGCGGCGGAGCACCGAGTGAACACGGAGCACCAGCTCGCGCGGCGAGAACGGCTTGGCCAGGTAGTCGTCGGCGCCCGCCTCGAGGCCGTCGATCCGGTCCTCCTCCTGGTTGAGTGCGGTGAGCATGATCACCGGGATCGACCAGGTCGCACGGATCCGCCGGCACACCTCGATGCCGTCCAGCAGCGGCAGCATCCGGTCGAGCACGACCAGGTCGGGGCGGAGCTCCTCGGCCTTGCGGAGCCCGTCGGGTCCGTCCGGGGCCTCGTCCACGATGAAACCGGCGGCACGCAGGTAGCGGCTGACGATTTCGGAGACCGTCGGGTCGTCGTCGATGACGAGGACGCGCCGGTCCTGGCGCACAGCTGATGTAGTCACGATCTCAGGATAGAGCCGTGCTGCTCCGCTCCCGGGCCCCGCCCGATCGTTCCTCAGCCTGTAATCTTCTCGAGGCGTTTCAGCCTTTCCGCCGCCATAGTGTCGAACCATGACTGTGATCCGGGTGGACCTCGTGCTGCCGTGCCTGAACGAAGCGGGTGCCCTTCCCTGGGTGCTGTCCCGTCTGCCGGAGGGCTACCGCGCCATTGTGGTCGACAACGGCTCCACCGACGGGTCGGCCGCAATCGCGGCCGCGGCCGGGGCGCTGGTGGTGTTCGAGGAACGGCGAGGATTCGGTGCCGCCGCGCATGCCGGCCTGCTGGCGGCGACCGCGCCGATCGTCGCCTTCTGCGATGCCGACGCGTCGATGGACCCTCGGGAACTCCCTCTGGTCGTGGACCCGGTGCGCGCGGGGGAGGCCGACCTGGTGCTCGGCCGCCGCCGGGCGAGCACGTCGAAGGCGTGGCCGTGGCACGGCCGGATCGCCAATACCAGTCTGTCCTGGCGACTGCGCCGAATAACCGGTGTGAACATCCATGATCTCGGCCCCATGCGCGCCGCGCGACGCGAAGACCTGCTCTCCCTCGACCTCCGGGACCGCCGCAGCGGCTATCCCCTGGAGATGTTCCTCCGTGCCGCGGCTGCCGGCTGGCGCATCCGCGAAGTGGACACCACCTATTCGCCGCGGGTCGGCCGCAGCAAGGTGACCGGAACGGTGCGGGGAACGCTCACCGCGATCGCGGACATGTCCGCCCTCCTCAGGGAGACCCGCCGATGACGATCCTGGTGGTCATCGCCAAGGAATGCCTGCCCGGCAAGGTCAAGACCCGGCTGCACCCGCCGCTCAGCCTCGCCCAGGCGGCCGAGCTCGCCGCCGCGAGCCTGGACGACACCCTGCGGGCTGTGTCGAGCCTGCCGGCCACCCGCCGCATCCTTGCCTTCGACGGCATCGTGCCGCCCGGCGCGGCCGCGGGATTCGAGATCCTGCCCCAGGTCGCCGGGGGCCTCGACGAACGCCTCGCCGCGATCTTCGACCACTGCGACGAACCGACCGTCCTGATCGGGATGGACACGCCTCAGGTCACCACCGCACTCCTCGAACCGGTCTTCACGGACTGGACCGACGACGTTGACGCCTGGATCGGCATCGCCGACGACGGCGGATTCTGGGCGCTCGCGCTCGCCGAGCCGCGGGGGGACCTCATTCGCGGCATCCCGATGTCCCAGGGCGACACCGGTGCCCGCCAGCTCGAGCGGCTGCGCGCGGCCGGACTGCAGGTGGCGTTCCTCCCCACCCTCACCGATGTGGACACGATCGACGACGCGCACGCCGTCGCGGGCATCGCCCCCGACGGCGGCTTCGCCCGGGTGCTGGCCACCATGCTCGGGCCGGATGAGAACGGAAAGACCCGATGACGCTCCTGGCCCGGACCGACGCCCTGGACGACGCCCTGGGCGAGCTCTTCGAACCGTCGACCTTCGGTGCCGGCGGGGCCGAGCCCTACGCGGCGGCGCTGCGGAACGCGGAGAATGTGCTCTACCTGCGCCGCGCCCGGTCGGAGCCGCACGCCCTGCCGTTTGTGATCGACGCGGGACGGTGGAGCGCGGATGCCGACGCCACCGACCTCCGTCTCCTCGCCGGAATCACCGGTCCGGTGCTCGACATCGGCTGCGGGCCCGGTCGGATGGTGCGCGCGGCGATGGGCCTCGGCCTCTCCGCCCTCGGCATCGACGTGTCGGCGACCGCGGTGCGGATGGCCGTGGACTCGGGGCTGAGCGTGTTGCGCCGCAGCGTTTTCGACCCCATGCCGCTCGAGGGCGCCTGGGCGGCCGCGCTGCTCGTGGACGGCAACATCGGCATCGGCGGCGACCCGTCCGCCCTGCTGGAGCGTTGCGCGGCCCTGCTCGCCCCGGACGGCGCGCTGCTGGTGGAGCTGAGCCAGGACCCCGACACCGACGACCGCTACGACGGCACGATCGAGGATGCCTCCGGCGGCCGGAGCGCCGTCTTCCCCTGGGCCGAACTCGGCCTGGCCGGCCTGCGTGAGCGTGCCGGCGACGCCGGACTGTTCGTCGCCGAGGACTGGCGGCAGGGCGGTCGCTGGTTCGCCCGGTTGCTGCGCGCTTAGCGCGACGGCCGCCGGCCGGCCCGGCTGGCGCGCGCGTAGAGCGCGGCGGACGCCGCCGTGCCCAGCACCGCGATCACGACCCAGAAGACGGCGAGATTCGTGCCGTAATCCAGCGGGAGCACGGTCGGGTTCTCCGGGGCCCGACCCTGGGTCTGCGCCACGATCTCGGGCACGACGATCAGCGTCATGATCGAGCCCAGAACGATCGCGCCCTGGAGGACGGCGACGACCGTGCCGGCCAGTCGCCGGCCCGCGCGGCGCAGCAGCACCCCGCCGAAGAAGACGACGGGGGCGATGACGGCGTCGTGGACGAGGATCGCCGCCCCGACCCAGAGGGCCACGCCGGGAAGCCGGGCGATCCGCACGGTGTCCACCATGACCCAGGCACCCCAGGCAAGGCCGGCGGCACCGAGCAGGACGAGGGTGGCGCGGGCCACGCGCATGCCCCGGCCGGGAGCCGCCCGCTCCGGGGTCAGGGCGACGGATGCTGTGCTGACCTGGTTCATGCGGTGATCGCCTCGATTCGACTCAGCCATTTCGTCTGCAACACGCCCGGCCGGCCGGGGGCGATCATCCGCGCCGGGTAGCCGTGCTCGAGGTCGAGGGTCTCACCGTTGAGCTCGAGCGCCACCAGGGTGAGCGGGTCCCGCACGTACTCCGGGCCCATCTGGGTCTGCCGGAAACTGCCGCGTTCCTCCAGGCTGACCAGCTTGAACGAGGTGTCCTCGCCGGCGCCGACCAGATCGGCGAGGTCGCGCAGCCGAACACCGCGCCAGGCGGCCATCTGGCTCCAGCCCTCGACGCAGGCGATGGGGAGCGTGACTTCGGTTTGCGGCATCCGTTCGAGCTCGGTCCGGGTGAAACTGCGTTCCACGCCGCCGTGGGCGACCGTGAGCACCCACCCCGCGATGACCGCCTCGGTGACATTCGCCTGCTTCGAGGTGCGGTTGACGGGGACGCCCTGCTGGCCGACCCCCTTCTTGCGCGGACCGAAGGCGTTCACCGCGTCGAGCGGTGCGAACGTCTGGCCGGCGGTCAGCCCGACAACCGCGGCGACGGCGACGCCGACCGTGGCGAGGAATCCGCGGCGGCTCACCTTCTCGGCGGCCGGCGGGGTGGCGTCCAGGTAGGCGATGAGCCGGCCGGTCAGCCCGGTCGGCCGGCTGCTGCCCCACCGGCGCTCAGCCTCGGTGCCCGCGACACGTTCGGCGGGCACCGCATCGGTGAGGTGGTCGGTGCCAGGCCCGTAATCTGTTCGTTTGCGCCAGAACCGGGCGATGATCGGCAGCTTGATGCCGATGTGCAGCGCCAGCGAACCGATCAGCACCCAGGCCAGGGCGAAGTGCACCTGCCGGAACGGGAACGGCCACGGGTACCACTGGTACGTGTTGAGCAGCCCGATCGTGATCTGCACGAGGGATGCGCCCACGAACAGGGCGATCGACGCCCGCTCCAGGAGGTGCACGAAGGAACGCACCGGCGGGTAGGCGAAGAGGTCGGGGAACACGACGTAGAGCTTGGCCAGCAGCAGCGGAAAGCACGCCATCCCGGCGATGATGTGGGTGCCCTCGGTGAACTGATAGAGGAACTCCGGCCTGGTGGGGAAACGCATCCCCGGCAGCGGCTGTTGCAGGAAGTGGCTGTACAGCCCGGTGCCGAAGCAGACCAGGAACGCGGCGCCGAGCAGACGGCCGATCACTGTCGCCATCCGCGGGTTGCGCGCCGGCGACGCCAGGGATCGCTGGGCTTCGTACATCAAACGGCGCATAGTCCATTGCACCAGTTTCGAGCGGCCGGGGCGGCCCGGAATCCTTACGGTTCGATGACGCGCGCAGGCCTGGGTCCGGTGGCCGGCCCGGGACTCCGACAGGATGGCAGTGTGCGAATCACTGTCGTCTCCCTGCTCCTTGCCGCCATCGCGGCGCTCACCGGGTTCGGGGTGGCGAACTTGGACCTGTTCGCACCCGGCCGCGACACGGTGCCGCTTCTATTCTCCCTCGCGGTCGTCTGGCTGCTGTTCGCCGCCGCGGTGATCGCGCTCCGGGGCGTCCGCGGGCGGGCGGTCGTGGTGCTCATCCTGGCCGGTTCGATCGGGATCGGCGCCGCCGCCATGATCGGGCCACCCAACACGAGCACCGACTCTGCCCGGTATGCCTGGGACGGAATCGTGGCGAACGCCGGCGTGTCGCCGTATGCGTATGTGCCCTCCGACCCTCGCCTCGATTCCCTGAGGCCGGACTGGCTGTTCCCGGCCCCGCAGATCGGGGCTGACGGATCCGCCCGCTGCGTCGGCGAGCGTATCCAGACCGTGCACCGGGACGGGCCGGACGAGGTGCTCTGCTCGGCGTTGAACCGTACCAGCGTCCCCACCATCTACCCGCCCGCCGCCGAACTGTACTTCGCCGGAGTGCGTATGGTCACCGGGCCGGGTCCGGCCTATTGGCCGTTGCAGCTAACCGGGCTGCTGCTCAGCGTCGGCACCACCGTGATGCTCCTGTTCGGGATGCGCCGCCGCGGCATCGACCTGCGCCGTGCCGCGCTGTGGGCGTGGTGCCCGCTCGTGGCATCCGAGGCCGTCACCAACTCCCACGTGGACCTGCTCGGAGTCGTCTTCACCCTCGCCGCCGTCTTCCTGGTCACCCGGGAACGCTACTGGAGGGGCGGCATCGCCCTCGGCGCGGCGATCGCCACCAAACTGATCCCGGTGATCGCGGCCCCGGCGTTGCTCCGCAGGCAGGGCTGGAAGGTGATCGTGGCCGCCGTCGTCACCTTCCTCGTTCTGTACGTCCCCTACGTCCTCACCACCGGAATCGGGGTCCTCGGCTACCTGCCCGGCTACCTCACCGAGGAGGGGTACCAGGACGGCACCCGGTTCGCGCTCGTTTCGCTGGTCGCGCCCGGCGGTGCCGGGGTCTACGTCGTCGCCATCCTGCTCGCCGGAGTCGCCGCACTCACCCTGTGGAAGACCGATCCGGCCCAACCCTGGCTCGGCCAGCTCCTGATGATCGGCAGCACGTTGATCATCCTCAGCCCCCGCTACCCGTGGTACGCCCTGCTGCTCGTGCCGTTCGTCGCCCTGAGCGGCCGGTGGGAATGGCTCGTCGTGCCGATCGCGCTGAGCATCCGGATGCTGGTGCCGTCCGTGCAGCTCACCCGGGTGACCCTCGCCGTGGCGGTCATCCTCATCGTGGCCATGGCGTTCCGCCGGGCCGGTCCGGGTGCGGCCGAACGCCTGCTCCGCTGGAGGCCGTTCCGGGGGAGACCGCCCGGTCGATCGGCCTGAGGCACGCAGAAAGGCGCCTTCGTCCAGAGACGAAGGCGCCTTTCCTCTATACCGGGGTCGCGGGGTGCTACTTGGTGGCGACGGTGATCTTCGCGATGCCGACGAGGAGCTGGTCGGCGACGGCCTCCGTCTTGAACGTGCTGTTCAGCAGGCCGGCGGCCTCGGCGGAGATGTGCACGGTGGTGCCTTCGAGGATGGCGTTGTCGCCGTCCATCTGCAGCGGCTTGAGCGTGCCGCCGTAGAGGTTGAAGAGCAACACCTGGGTGGCCGCGGAGGTGCCGTTGACGCTGACGTCACCGAACAGCTTCGAGGAGCCGGGGTCGATGGTGAAGTTGGTCAGTTCGACCGTCGTGTCGCCGGCGGTCAGCGAGAAGCCGGAACCCTCGTGCTCGATCGAGCCCTGGACGAACGGACGGTAGCTCTCGTTCGGGTCGTAGTAGTCCACGTTCCCGCCGGTGATCGGGAAGTGCAGGCTGCCGTCGACCAGGGTGGCGGTTCCGACGGTGCCGGGGGTGAGGCCCAGGCTGGTCAGCGCCGCGGCGAAGTCGGCGTCGAGGAGAACGGCGGTGTCGACGCCCTTGAGCGAGGGGATCGAGGCGACGGGCTTCGGGGTGGCCTCGGCGGAGGAGGACGCGGACGGCTTGGCGGCCGACCCGGTGGCCTCGGCGCCGCTGGAGCACGCGGCGAGGCCGGCGATGAGCAGTCCGGCAGTGGCGAGGCTGATGGTGGCCTTGGAGAATGAACGCATGGTGTGATCCCTTTGTCTGTGTGGTTGGTCTGTGGGGTGTTGCTGTGAAGGTGGAGCAGCTTGTGGTGCTGACAATGGTTCGGTTCGAACGCCGAATCGGTTTGGAAAAAACCCACACCGGTTCGAAATCTCCGGATCGGCCGCGTGATCACGCGGCTCTTCCGCGGATGGAGCGCCGCCGCCGCGGTCGCCCGGGCACGAAAAAGCGGCCGAGGAATCCTCGGCCGCGTGGGTGGGCTGTCGCCGGCCGGCGTTCGCCTGGCAGTGGCGGAAGCTAGAAGTGGCGGAACCGGTCCGGTGCCAGGTCCCAGGGGTCCTTGCCCAGCAGTTCCGCGATGGCGCGGAACACGCAGCTCTCGATGACCATCCTCCGGTGCAGGTCGTCATTGCGGTGCAGCCGGGTGAGGCGCTGGATCGGCAGCCGGTAGAAGACGATCCGGCGTTCCGCGGCGGTCACGGTCCACCGCTCGACCCCGACGCCGGGGATCACCGCGTACGGTCCGGCCGCCACCTCGAAGGTGACGTCGCTGAGTTCGTCCGGCCAGACCGAGCGCAGATAGTCGATGGTCGAGGCCAGCGTCATGTCGAACTGGCTGATCCTGGTCTGCAGAGGCGGCAGGAAAGGTCCGGTGACCGAGCTGCGGATGCCGCGGCCGTGCCGGTCACGGCCCCGGCCGCGTCGGGTCGGCGCGGGCGTCGGTGCGGCGGCGCGGCGGATTCGGGACATGGTCACATCCTAGTTCCGGCGCGGTGAGGGTAGCCTGAAGGCAATGTCTTCCAGGCCCTGTTCCCGCGTCGCCTGCCCGGATGAGTCCGTGGCTACCCTTACCTTCGACTACGGCGATTCGATGGCCGTGCTCGGGCCGCTTTCCCTGGTGCGGGAACCGCACAGTTTCGACCTGTGCGACCGGCACGCACGCCTCACCTCGGCGCCCCAGGGCTGGCAGCTCGTGCGGCTGCGCACGATGCCGGCTCAGCCTCGCGACTAGGTTCACGCTCGAACCGATCCCACCGGGCGGCGTTACGGTCAGGTTTCGGCCCGTGCCTGTCGGTGCGGGCCCCGTTACGGTCTGGTTTCGCGCCGCGCGTGTCGTTTCGGGCCTTCATGAGGCCGACATAGATTGAACGGACACCCCTGAACGAGTGCCCGGCCCGACCGGGTGCCCGTTCGCGATGACCTTGGAGTCTCATGGCGTTCCTGCCGAAAACCGACCATTCACCGGCGACGACGGGCGGGAGTGACAGCCAGCTCGCCCATACGCTCAAGCCGCGCCACCTCTCGATGATCGCCATCGCCGGGGTGATCGGGGCCGGCCTGTTCGTCGGTTCGGGGGCGGCCATCCAGCAGGCCGGGCCGGGCATCCTCGTCGCCTACGCCGCGGCCGGCCTTGTGGTGATCCTGGTCATGCGGATGCTGGGGGAGATGGCCGCCGCCCACCCGGAGACCGGCTCGTTTTCCAGCTACGCCGACAAGGCGCTCGGGCGCTGGGCCGGCCTGAGCATCGGCTGGTTGTACGCGTGGTTCTGGATCATCGTCCTCGGCATCGAGGCAACCGCGGGTGCCGCGATCGTGCACCGCTGGATCCCGGCGGTCGACCAGTGGGTGTGGGCGCTGGTGCTGATGGTGCTGTTGACCCTGACCAACGTCGCCTCGGTGAAGATGTTCGGTGAGTTCGAGTTCTGGTTCGCGTCGATCAAGGTGGCCGCCATCGCGATCTTCCTGCTGCTCGGCGTCGTCGCCATCCTGGGCCTGATGCCCGGACTCGACGCGCCGGGCCTCAGCAACCTCACGGGTCGCGGCGGGTTCTTCCCCAGCGGCAGCGGCGCGGTCCTCGGTGGCGTTCTCGTGGTCGTGTTCTCGTTCTTCGGGGCCGAGATCGCCACGATCGCGGCCGGCGAGTCCGAGAATCCGGTCGACGCCGTGAAGAAGGCGGTCAAGTCGACCGTCTGGCGCATCCTCGTCTTCTACATCGGGTCCATCGCCATCGTGGTCACCCTGCTGCCCTGGGACAGTGCTTCCGTCGCCAAGAGCCCCTACGTCGCAGTGATCGAGCTCTACGGCATCCCCGGCGCCGGCGCCATCATGGACGTCATCGTGCTGACCAGCGTGCTCTCCTGCCTGAACTCCGGGCTCTACACGGCGAGCCGGATGCTGTTCTCCCTGTCCGTGCGCGGCGACGCGCCGGCCGCCTGGTCCCGGGTCTCGACCAGTGGGGTGCCCCGCACCGCGGTGCTGGCTTCAACCGTGGTCGGCTTCATCACGGTGGGGCTCAACTACCTCGCCCCCGACACCGTGTTCCTGTTCCTGGTGAACACGTCCGGCGCGATCGCCCTGCTGGTCTGGCTCGTCATCGCCGTCTCCCAGCTCATCCTCCGCCGCCGGATGGGCGCGGAGGCCGCGGGCCGGCTTTCCCTGAAGATGTGGGCGTTCCCCTACCTCACCTGGTTCGCCATCGTCAGCATCGTCGCCCTGCTCGTCGGGATGGCCATTCTCGAGAAGACCAGGCAGGAACTGCTGATGTCGCTCCTCCTGGCCGCCGTCGTGGCCGGGATCGGCCTGTGGCGGTACCGGGGCGACACCCGCCCTGGGAAGGCTGCGCGCAAGACGGATGCTCTGGAACCCGCCCCCGACGCCGCAGGCGAACCGGTCGGCTCCGCCCGCTGAGCGCCCGTCCCCGGTCGAATTCGACGGAGATTTTCGCTGATTCGGCCCGGAATCCCGTTCTCGGGCCTGTTCTGGCCAAAATCTCCGTCGAATTTGACGAGGCAGGGGATGGCAGGATGGTGGTATGACTGTCGTCGCGTCCCCTTCATCCACCGTGCCCGCCTTCCGGATCGCCAATCTGGCGCTCGCCGAGGCCGGCCGCCACCAACTCCGCCTCGCGGAGAATGAGATGCCCGGGCTGATGGCCCTCCGCGCCGAATTCGGCGAATCGAAGCCGCTCGCCGGCGCCCGTATCGCCGGATCCCTGCACATGACGGTGCAGACCGCCGTGCTGATCGAGACGCTCGTCGCCCTCGGCGCCCAGGTCCGCTGGGCCAGCTGCAACATCTTCTCCACCCAGGACGACGCCGCCGCGGCCATTGCGGTCGGGCCCACGGGCACCCCCGAGGCCCCGGCCGGCGTTCCGGTCTTCGCCTGGAAGGGAGAGACGCTCGAGGACTACTGGTGGTGCACCGAGCAGATCTTCGACTGGAGCACCGAGGCCGCCGCCGCGGGGGAGACCTGGACCGGCCCGAACATGATCCTCGATGACGGCGGCGACGCCACGATGCTCGTGCACAAGGGCCGCGAATTCGAGCAGGCCGGCGCGGTGCCCGACGCCACGGAGGCCGACAGCCACGAATACCGGGTCGTCCTCGACGTCCTCCGCCGGTCGCTGGCCACGTCGACGGACCGCTGGACCGTCATCGCCGCCGCCATCGCCGGGGTGACCGAGGAGACCACGACCGGTGTGCACCGGCTCTACGAACTCGCCGGCGCCGGCAGCCTGCTCTTCCCGGCGATCAACGTGAACGACTCGGTCACCAAGTCGAAGTTCGACAACAAGTACGGCATCCGCCACTCGCTGCCCGACGGACTCAACCGGGCCACCGACGTGCTCATCGGCGGTAAGGTCGTTTTCGTCGCCGGCTACGGTGACGTCGGCAAGGGCGCCGCCGAGGCGCTCCGAGGCCAGGGTGCCCGGGTGATCGTGAGTGAGATCGACCCGATCAACGCCCTGCAGGCAGCGATGGACGGGTTCCAGGTCGCCCGGATCGAATCCGTCGTCGAACAGGTCGACATCTTCGTCAGCGGCACCGGCAACTTCAACGTCATCGGGGTCGACCACATGCTCCGGATGAAGCATCTCGCGATCATCGCCAACGTCGGTCACTTCGACAACGAAATCGACATGGCGGCGTTGGAATCCCTGCCCGGCGCGGTCAGGGTCGAGATCAAGCCGCAGGTGGACGAGTGGCACCTGCCGAGCGGACGCAGCGTTCTTGTGCTCTCGGAGGGACGCCTGATGAACCTGGGCAACGCCACCGGGCACCCCTCGTTCGTGATGAGCAACTCATTCACCAACCAGGTGCTCGCCCAGATCGAGCTGTACTGCTACCCGGAGAAGTACCCGGTCGGCGTGTACGTGCTGCCGAAGCACCTCGACGAGAAGGTCGCCAGGCTGCACCTGGACGCGCTCGGCGTCGAACTGACCGTGCTCACTCCCGCGCAGTCCGCCTACATCGGCGTGCCGATCGACGGCCCGTACAAGGTCGACCACTACCGCTACTGACGCCCGTCTCGTTCCCGCAGGTCGCGCGCCCGCATCCGTTCTCACCGAGCGGATGCGGGCGCGTCGTCGTTCTGCGCTTCGTACGAGGTACGCGGTTCGGGGTCGGGAGAGTGCAGTTTTTGC